>JBGAVB010000025.1:0-13982 GCA_044228345.1 Anaerolineae bacterium
GCACTCGCTTGAACTCACGCGTGTTGTGTGTGATGAGAACTGCCGCGTACGTTACCGCTGTCGAGGCAATCAACAGGTCATTCGGCCCGATGGGAGTGCCAGCTTTTTCCAGATGCAGTCGGATGCGTGCGTAGGATTCGACTGCTGAATCATCAAAGGGAAACGACTCGAACCGGCTGACAAATTCCTGTAGTGCCGCGAGATTCCTGTCTACTCTGGCACTTTTCATGACGCCGTAGAGTAATTCTGCTTTGACAATCGCACAGAGTTTGATTTGCGACGGAAGCGTGTCGCGCAACCGTTGCTTGATAGTTTGAGATCTCCCGTTCAAGTACTGGATGCACGTGTTTGTATCGAGAAGGTAGATCATTCGATGTCCTCGCGAACCTCGAATCGTCCCTCGCTGCCACGCTCAATGGAATCATCAGCAAACGCGCCATAGGTCCGTTGAACAAAACTGTACCATTCAGACCGTTCTTTTAGCGCGAGAAATTCTGCACTCTGCGGTGTAGCTGGTATCGTTTTGCTGACTGGCCATTCGAAGACCCTGATAATCTGGTACAACATGTCCAGATAATCATCACGAACCTTCTCGATCTCCTCTTTCAGTAATTCTCGTGTGACTGTCATGGTGCCTCTTTTCATCTGCAGTCCGACTGCTGATCCGGTGGTCGTCTCAGAACTCAGAGCGCGGCCTCATCAACCAGGGGGATGCGCTGCGGCTGGGCACCGTTCGTGCGCCTGGCCTGCTTGGCGGCCACGCGCGCCTGTTTGCGCCGGGCAACCAACTCGGCTTCGAGCTGTTCGATGGGCTGATCGTAGACCTTCACCACATTATACAGCGTATCCCGCTCCGCGGGGACGCGACCAGCGGCGACGATCAGACGCATGAGCTCCAGTTTATCCAACTGCTCTTCGGTGGTAGCGCCGGCTTCATGGTAAATCTTCTCCTCCACCACCGTGCCGTCAATATCGTCTGCGCCAAAGTGCAGCGCGAGCTGCGCAATCGGCGGCGTCAGCATGATCCAATAGGCCTTGATGTGCGGGAAGTTGTCGAGCAGAATCCGGCTGACGGCCAGGGTTTTCAGCGTGTCGTGCGCGGTCGTCCAGTTGGCGCGCTGGCCGAGCGCATTGTTATCGGCATGGAAGCGCAGCGGGATGAAGGTCTGGAAGCCGCCGGTATCGTCCTGCAGCTCGCGCAGGCGCAGGAGATGGTCCACGCGGTGCTCAGGCCCTTCGATATGACCGTAGAGCATGGTGGCATTGGTGCGCAGGCCCAACTGGTGCGCGGTGCGGTGAATCGCCAGCCAGGTGTCGCCGTCCGCTTTCTCCGGGCAGATTTTGCGCCGAATCTCTGGATGAAAGATCTCCGCGCCGCCGCCCGGCATCGAATCAAGGCCCGCCGCCATCAGGCGGCGCAGCACCTGCTCATGGCTCATGCCGGTCATCTGGGCAAAGAAATCAATTTCAACCGCGGTGAACGCCTTGAGATGAATCCAGGGGTAGGCGCGCTTGAGCGCGGCCAGAAAATCTTCGTAGTATTCGAACGGCTCGCTGGTGTGCAGGCCGCCCACGATGTGGAACTCGCTCACGTTGGGCAGGGCGTCGGCGCGTACGTGCTCCACGATCTCGTCTGCGTGCCAGGTGTACGCGCCCGCTTCGCCCTCGTCGCGGCGAAACGAGCAGAAATTACAGTGAAATGCGCATACATTGGTTGGGTTGATGTGGCGGTTCTGGTTGAAAAAAACATAACGCCCGCCATTCAGGCGCGTATTGACCAGGTCGGCCATCTGACCGATGGTCAACAGGTCGTGCGAATTGAACAGACGCACACCATCCTCGAAGCTCAGACGCTCGCCGGCCTGCACTTTGGCGGCCAGGTCCGCTAACTCGGTCGTTCGTTCAGCAACAATCATCTCATGACTCCATTTCGTTTGATTTTCTTTTTTTGTTTACATTTGCCCAGGATGCGCCAGGGAAACCTGCTGGTAGAGCTCGTTATGCGCCTCTTCGAGCATCTCTTTGATCGAAAAAAAGACGGCCTCGGTCACGCCCAGCTCGTTCTTTTCCAGAATGGCTTGCAGCGCCTCGACGACGCGCAGCACCTTGCCCTCGATCTGTTCAACACTCGTGCCGTAAAAAGTCGGCGGCACGATGAGAATGCCCAGGGCCAGCAGCGGCCACGCCACGGAGTACCCGGTCAGGACTGCGCGGCTGACGCTGGGCAGAACCACCACGGCCAGGAGGAAGCTGGCGATCAAGAAAACGCTCAACACCAGGCCGCGGGTGATGAGTCGCGCCGGGCGCACATCCTTTAGCC
Source organism: Anaerolineae bacterium (assembly GCA_044228345.1). Classification (GTDB taxonomy): domain Bacteria; phylum Chloroflexota; class Anaerolineae; order SSC4; family Amarolineaceae; genus Amarolinea. The sequence goes on from JBGAVB010000025.1 coordinate 2,321, forward strand.
GTCCTTGCAGCAGGTCGTACGCCTGCACCCGCGCCAGGAACTGGTTGCACTCCAGGCACAATGGCCGCTCGACTCTCTGTTGATCGTGCAACGCCAGCCGCCGCGCATAATCCCGGCACTCCTGGCTCAGTTTGAAAAACTCGTTGCGAGTCAACCCGGTCATCACAACCTCAGAACCATTCATCCAATTCGCAGCAGCAAAGCGGAACTGCCAAGGCCCGAAGGTCGCAAAGAAAGCTGGATACGACTTGGCGCTCTTCGCGTCCTGGCGATTTCTTGCTTTTTGTGCAACAAGCCACCTGGTAAGATACTAGCGCACCAGTAACGCCGCCAGCGTGCCTACAAAGGCGATCACGCTGATGTAGCCGTTGACTGTAAAAAAGGCCAGATTGACCTTGCTCAAGTCGTCCGGGCTGACCAGGCTGTGCTCATAGGCCAGCAGTCCGCACACCAACGCCAGGCCGATCCAGAAGGGCCAACCAAGCGGCGCCAGCAGGCCAACGACAAGCAACGCCAGCACCGTGAAGACGTGACACAGCTGCGCCAGGCGCAGCGCCGCGGCGATTCCGAAGCGCGCCGGGATGGAATAAAGCCCTTCGCGGCGGTCAAACTCCACATCCTGACAAGCGTAGATCAGATCGAAGCCGCCGATCCACACGGTGACGGCAAACCAGAGCAGCCACGGCAGCGGGCCGGATAAACTGCCGGCCACGGCCGCCCACGCGCCAGCCGCCGCGGCGCCGTCGGTCAGCCCCAGGATGAAATGGCTCAGCCAGGTGAAGCGCTTGGTGAAGCTGTAGCCGATCAGCGCCAGCACGGCCAGGGGCAGCAGCCGCACCACGAAGGTATTGAGCATCCACGCGGCCAGGGTCAACACCGCCAGGGAAAGCGCGGCAAAGAGCCAGGTTTGCTGCAGCGAAAACTCGCCGCGTGGAATGGGGCGGTTGGCCGTGCGCGGGTTGCGGCCGTCGAGCGCCGCATCCACGGCGCGGTTGACGGCCATGGCCAACGTGCGCGCCGAAGCCATCGCCAGCGTGATCCAGATGAACTGCCACCACGTTGGCCAACCGCGCGCCGCCAACACCATGCCCAAATAGGCGAAAGGCAGGGCGAAAATGGTGTGCTCGAATTTGATCATTTCGAGGAACGTTTTCACTCGCTTCACGGCGCAAGTCTCCTAGGCCAATACGGCCAGTGAAATAAAATTCGGTCGAGCCTGCGCGCCGAGCCGCGAAGGAATCGGCGTCGGCGCCAGCTCAGCCTCGCTGTAAACCCGATCGAACGTGCGCACCAGGCGATAGCGGCTGTCGCGCTGCGCAGGGGTGAAGCCGGCCTGACGGATCTGCGCGTGCAGGTCATAGACGGTCATGCGCGGGTTTTCTTCGGTGTAGGCATTGGCCGCGCTGACCACATTTTCCTCCAGCATGGTGCTGCCAAAATCATTGGCGCCCGCGTAGAGCGCGCGCCGCGCGGTCTCCAGCCCTTGCGTCGGCCAACTGGCCTGGAAATTCTGAAAATTGTCCAGGTAAATGCGCGCCACGGCGTTGGTGTGCAGATACTCATCATAGTTCGCGCCGTATTTGGCCCGATGGCGGCTGCGCCCCAGGCTGTTGGTTGTGCTGAGCTGCGCGGTCCACATGATAAACGCCGTGAAACCGTTGCCATGCGCAGCCAGACTCTCCTCCTGCAGGTTACGCAGATTGGTCAGCGAGTTGATGCGATGCTGCAGCGTTTCGCCAAAGCCAATCACCATGGTGGCTGACGTGGTCATGCCCAGGCGCTGTGCGATGCGCATGGCCTCCAGCCACTCCGCGGTCTTGGTCTTTTTCGGCGTGATGCGCTTGCGCACCTCGTCGTCCAGGATTTCGCCGCCGCCGCCGGGCAGGCCATCCAGCCCGGCCGCCTGCAGCCGCCGCAGCACCTGGTCCATCGTCATGCCTTCAATCTTGGCAATGGCCTCGATCTCCGACGGGCTAAAGCAGTCGAGCTCAATTTCGGGGTAAGTGGCTTTGAGCCAGCGCAGCATCTCTTCGTACCACTCGATACGCAGGTCTGGGTTGTGCCCGCCCTGCATCAAGATGCGGGTGCCGCCCCAGGCGATCAGCTCTTCGACCTTCGCGCCGATTTCGGCCTTCGTCCGCACGTACACCTCGGGGTGTCCGGGCACGCGGTAGAAGGAGCAGAACTGGCAGTCGGTCGTGCACGCGTTGGTATAATTGATGTTGCGATCCACCAGGTACGTCACCTGGCCCGGCGTCGTGCGCGCCAGGCGTAGTTGATGCGCCACGGCCATCGTTGCGTCGGGGTCGCCATCCCGATACAGGATCAACCCTTCGTCTGGCGTCAGGCGCTCGCCTTGCGCCGCCTTCGCTAAAATATCGTTTGCGTTCATCACGTCTATCCGTGTTTCCCTTCGCCTTTGCCGCGACGCCCAAAGCGCCGCACGACCGCCGTGGAGCGGCTCAACAGGCTGCGGCCGTTCGGTTCAGGCGCAGTCGCTGCCCCTGGCTCAGCCGCAAAGCCATACTCGCGCCAGCGCGCGCTCACCTGCTGCTTGATCCCCTCGCTCATCGTGATCAGCTCAGGCCAGTCACGCGTGTAGCCTTCGCTGGCCCATTTGCGCGTGGCGTCCAGGCCGATTTTGCCTCCGAGCGCAAAGCGATAGCTGGCATGATCGAGCGCATCCACCGGCCCGTCCTGCACGATGATGTCACGGCTCCAGTCCACGTTGTTCAAGGCGTGGAACATTGCCTCGCTGACATTCTGCACATCCACGTCCTCATCCACGATCACGATGGCCTTGGTGAGCATCATCAGGCCCAGCCCCCACAGCCCGTTGATGACCTTGCGCGCATGGCCGGGGAAACGCTTCTTGATGCTGACCAGGATCAGGTTGTGGAACACGCCTTCGGCCGGCATGTTGACATCCACGATCTCGCTCAGGAACAGGCGCATCAGGGGCAGGAAGAGGCGTTCGGTGGCCTTGCCCATCCAATAATCTTCCATCGGCGGCAGGCCAACCAGGGTCGCGGGATAGATTGGCTCGCGGCGCATCGTGATCGCGGTGACGTGCAGCACCGGATAGTTGTCCACCGGCGTGTAGTAGCCGGTATGGTCCCCAAACGGCCCTTCCGGCCGCTTTTCCATCGGATCCACGTAGCCTTCGATGACAATCTCGGCCTCGGCCGGTACTTCCAGCGGCTGCGTCACGCAGCGCACCAGCTCCACCGGCTTGCCGCGCAGCCAGCCAGCGAGCAAAAATTCGTCAATGTCGGGCGGCAGCGGCGCGGAGCCGCTCCACATCACCGCGGGATCGCCGCCCAGGCTGATCGCGACCGGGATGCGATTAATGCCGGCCTGCTGCGCCTTGCGCTCGTGCTCGGCGCCGCCCTTATGCAGCTGCCAGTGCATGCCCAGCGTGTGGCTGTCATGCACCTGACAGCGGTACATGCCCACGTTGCGAATGCCCTTGACCGGATCGCGGCTGATAATGGTGGTCATGGTGATGAAGCGTCCGCCATCCTGCGGCCAGCATTGCATGATCGGCAGCCGGTTGAGGTCCGCGTCGGCGCCCAACAGCACCACCTCCTGCACCGGCGCCTTCTTGACGATGGCCGGTCCCAGGCCGATGCTTTTCAGGGCGTCCCAGTAGTCGCCCGCGCGATTCATCATCTGGCCCAGACCTTTGGGCAGTTCTGGTTTGATCAGCACGCCCAGGTTGGCGGTCAATTGATCGAGGTCATCCACGCCCAGCGCCAGCGCCATGCGCCGCGCGGATCCCAGCGCGTTGGTCAGCACCGGGATATTCGATCCCTTCACATGCTCGAACAGCAGCGCCTTGTTGTGCGCGGCCGGCCCTTTGCACACACGATCGGTAATCTCCGAAATCTCCAACTCCGCGCTGACCGGCGCCTGGATGCGCTGCAGCTCGCCTGTCTCTTCTAGTTTGGCTATGAACTCGCGTAAATCTCTAAATGCCATCGGTTCCCCAATTTTCTGTCTACACCCACCCCACGTCTCAGCCAGTAATTGTACTGCACAGGCTAAGGTTCGTCAAAGGGCTTTTGACTCTGGTTAGACGGAAAAAGGGCCGCGCGCGTCAACCATTATCACCACATAAAAAGGGTCTTGAGTTTCTTCTAAAGATCCCGGCGAGATTTTGGAATGACACCGTATACGGTGCTATCATAGTGTCATGCCAGCTCAAACTTCTCTCCGTGTCGTCATTGATACAAACGTATTGTTCGAGGGCCTGACAAAACAAGGCGGCGCAGCCGGATGGGTCATAATATGAGTCGTTTAACATTGCGTTTACCTGAAACACTACATCGGCAGCTAGAAACTCTGGCGCAAACCGAAGAAACGTCGCTGAATCAATACATTGTCTACGCCCTTACGCGCCAGGTGACTTTGGCCTATACCGTACAACCATTATCGGATAGAGCGGTAGCTGAACAAAAGGCGAGCTTCACCGCTTTGCTGCAGGACTTAGGACAGGCATCGTTTGCTGAGATCAAGCAGGGGATGGCCGCGCGTGAAAAGGCGGAACCGGAAGAAGGCTTAACGCCCGTGGTCATTCAAGCGATAACAAGCCGTATCGTAGAGAGACGTCATGAAGCGACATAAAAGCCCAACTGCGGTGCCTGACCTGGATGAAGTCAGGCAGCTGGCTGGTCAACTCCACGCGAAAGGCGAATACTGGAAAGGCGATGCGTTTGGCTGGGAGGCTGAATATAACCCTGAGCACGCACAACCACCTTTAGACTCAAAGATGGGCTTCACGCCGGCTGACTTTTGTATCGGCGAGAGTGGCATCTGGTTCTTCTCGATGATGTGGGAACACGGTCGCGATCAGGCTCCTGTTGAGTTCTTAGATGATCGCAGCCTGCTGCTCGAGCCTGCCTGAGCCGCCGTCGTTGCTCAGGCTGAACTGCTGACAAAGACCTCGGCGGCCAGTTCACGGCCCAAGCTAACCTCGCTGCTGCCAATGCGCAGCTGCAGCGGGCCGTTGAACGGCGCCACGTCAATCACATGCACGGTGGCGTGGGGAACCAGGCCGATCGCGGCCAGGTAGCGGAGGTGCGCCGGATCGAGGTCGCTCACCCATTCGATCTTGGCGACGTCGCCCGGCTGGGCTGCGGCCAGGGCGGCCTGCGAACGTTCCAACACGGTCAGATCGCGGCTGGGGATAGGGTGCCCGTGCGGATCCATCGTTGGCTGCCCGAGCGCCGCAGCCATGCGTTCTTCCAGGTCTTCGGAAATCACATGCTCCAGGCGGTCAGCTTCGGCATGCACCTGGTCCCAGGGCATACCAAGCGCCTCGGCCAGATAAAGCTCCAGCAGGCGATGATGGCGCACGACCTCCAGGGCGATTTTTTCGCCCGCCGGCAGCAGCTTGACGCCGTGATAAGGCGCATGGCGCACCAGGTTCATCTCCGCCAGGCGCTTGACCATGTTGGTGACGGAAGCCGCGGCCACACCCAACCGCCGCGCCAGGGCCGAGGTGGTGACGCGGCCTTCATCCTGCTGCACCAGGTAGATCGTCTTTAGATAATCCTCGATCGCGTGGCTGCCCACCGTTTCGCTGCGCATGTGGCCCCCTTTAGGTTTAGACGCGGCTAAAGTCTAGACAATCGTTGGCGTTTTGTCAAATCAGTTGTCCATGCGCTCGCCGCACAACCGTGGATGAAGACAGGCAATCCGTGCGATCCGTGTTTATCCGCAGCCTGTTATCAAGTCGGTTATCCATGCCCAGTGGACGCAACCGAAGATTAGCCTTATGACTGGAAGTTGGCTCACTTAGTCGCGTGGGCCTGACGTGCTATAGACAAGCAGCATTCAGCCTACACGCTGCTGCGCGCGTGCGTCCACGGCAGGGCGGATGTTGAGGTAGAAAATGGCCGCCATCTCGCTTCCAGCGAACAACAATTCATTCACGTCATCCGCGCCTCGCAGCGCCCCGCGCCAGGGTATGGACTTACCGGGTATGCTGGATCTGCTGGCGCACGGCGCAATTAGCGCGCGTCAGGATATTCCCTGGGGATCCAACTACACCTTCTTGGTCCAAATTGAAAAGGCGCCCTTCCGCACCCTGGCGATCTACAAACCACAGCGCGGCGAGGCTCCGCTGTGGGATTTTCGCGCTGGCACCCTGTGCTACCGCGAATACGTGGCGTACCTGCTCAGCGCCGCGCTCGACTGGTGGTTAGTGCCTCCCACCGTGCTGCGTGACGGGCCTTTCGGCCTCGGCATGGCGCAGCTCTACGTGGACGCCGACCCCAACGAATCGTACTTCGACCTGCGCGATGACCAGTTTGCCGATCAGTTGATGCGTATTGCTGCCTTCGATGTCTTGACCAACAACGCCGACCGCAAAGGCGGTCACGTGCTGCGCGACCGGGGCACCAATCGCCTGTGGGCCATTGACCATGGTCTGACGTTTCACACCGAGTATAAACTGCGCACCGTGATTTGGGACTTCGCCGGTCAGCCCCTGCCGGCCGCCATCGTATCCGACTGCGGCCATCTGCTGAGCCAATTGCAAAAGGGCGAGCCTCTCAGCGCGGAGTTGGGCAAGTTGATGAGTCCCGGCGAGCTGAATGCCCTGCGCCGCCGCACCGAGGCTCTCCTCGCCAACCCGGTCTTTCCCTCACAACACCCTTCCTACCGCAACATTCCCTGGCCCCCGGTTTGACCTGTCTCTCTGCGTTGCCGGGTCGGGGTCGCAGCTACGCCACAAACTGCTGGGCGATCATCTCCCGGTACAAACCGCCCTGCGCCAACAGCGCCGCGTGCGGCCCTTGTTCGATGATGCGGCCTTCTTGCACCACGCAGATGAGATCGGCTTGTTGGATCGTGCTCAGGCGATGCGCAATCACCAGCGCGGTGCGGCCCGCCAGCAGCCGATCAACCGCGCCCTGGATGAAGGCCTCGGTCACCGTGTCCACACTGGCCGTGGCTTCGTCCAGGATCAAGATGCGTGGATCGGCCAGGGCTGCACGCGCGATGCAGATCAGCTGGCGTTGGCCCAGCGACAGGTTGGAGCTCCCCTCGGAGACCTTGGTCTGATAACCATCCGGCAGGCTCATGATGAAATCGTGAATGCGCGCCAGGCCCGCCGCGGCCTGAATCGCGCCCAACGGCGCTTCAGGCCGGCCAAAGGCAATGTTTTCGGCCAGCGTGCCAGGAAAGAGAAACGGGTCCTGCGGCACCAGCCCCATCTGGCTGCGTAGGGAGCGCTGACGCACGTCGCGCACATCCAGACCGTCAATCCGCACGGCGCCGGCGGTCACGTCGTAGAAGCGGGCCACCAGATTCGCAATCGAGGACTTGCCAGCCCCGGTCGGCCCGACGAACGCCACCGTCTGCCCTGCTTCGATGCGCAGACTGATATCGTGCAGCACCTCAACATCTTCATGATAGGCAAAGTGTACGTGATCGAATTCCACACAGCCGCGAATGAGAGGCATCTCCACGGCGCCCGGCCGATCGGCCACCTGCGGGGCGGTGTCCAGAATCTCCAGCACACGCTCGCCGCCGGCCATGGCGGCCTGCATGGTCGTGTAGAGTTGACTCAGTTCCTGGATTGGCTCAAAGAAACGGGTCACATACGCGAGAAAGGCCACGACCACGCCAAGGGTCAGGCTGCCGCTGATAACGAAAGCGCCGCCGAAAAACAGCACAACGCAAGTCGCCAGCATACCCAGCAGCTCCACAGTCGGCAAGAAGACAAATGAAAGCGACATAGCCGCCACGTGCGCATCCCGATTGACGCGGTTGACCTGGTCAAACTGTTCCTGGGTCGCGCCTTCCTGCGCGAACGCCTGGATCACCCGCATGCCAGACAGATTCTCGGCCAGGTCGCCGACCACGGCCGCAATGCCGCTGCGCGTCTGGCGAAAGGCAACCTGGGCGCGGCGGGTGAAGAGCAGCGTGGCGAGCAGCATGATGGGCAGCACGCTGAAGGCCAACAGGGCCAGGCGGGGGCTAAGCGACACCATGATGACCACGATGCCGACCAGGAGAACGCTGTCGCCCAAGAGAGTCACCAGACCCTGCGAGAGCAGATCGTTGATGACGCCCACGTCATTCATGACGCGTGAAATAGTGACGCCCACAATGTGCGTATCATGATAACCAAGCGGCAGGGCCTGTAAATGACCGAACAGCGCGCGGCGCAGGTTCGTGAGGACGCGCAAGCCAACCCAGGAAAGCAGCCAGCGCTGCCCGACTGACGCCAGGTAGGCTCCGACAAACGTCCCTGCAATCAACAGCGCGGTGCGCCCCAGGCCGGCCCGGTCGCCCTGGGCCATGTTCACATCAATGGCCGTCTTGACCAGGTAGGGTGCGGCCAGGCTCAGGAGGGAAGATGCCAGCATCAACAGCAGCGCGGCCGCCATGTGCGCCCAAAACGGGCGTAAGAATGAGAGAAGGCGCCGGGTCACGCGGCGGTCGAACGCGCGGCCTTCCGCACGCTCGCCGAAGCGCTCAAGCGCCATGCCTGGCCCCATCCGAGGGCCAGGCGCGCCAATGGAAAAGCTCATAGAATCACCGCCGCCCCGGTCTCAGGACCGGTCGCCCTCTCCTGTGGTCTGAACTGGCGTTGATAAATCGCCACATACAACTCGGACGTGCGCAGCAGCTCGTCGTGTGTGCCGCGCGCCGTGATGCGCCCGCCGTCCAGCACCAGGATTTGATCGGCCATGCGAATGGTGCTCAGGCGCTGGGCAATGACGAACGAGGTGCGCCCCGTCATAAGGCGCGCCAGCGCGACCTGGATCAAGCGTTCGGTGTCCGAGTCCACGCTGGCCGTGGCGTCATCGAAGATCAGAATGTGTGGATCTTTGAGCAGCGCACGAGCAATCGCGACGCGCTGCTTCTGGCCGCCGGACAGGGTGACGCCGCGCTCGCCGACGATGGTGTCGTAGCCCTGCGGCATTTCCATGATGAAGTCGTGAGCCTGGGCCGCCTGCGCGGCGGCGATGATCTCCTGCTCACTGGCATCTGGCCGACCAAAGGCAATGTTCGCCCGCATCGTGGCGGCAAATAGGGTCGTCTCCTGCAGCACGATGCCGATCTGATCGCGCAAGGAATTGAGCTGCACCGCGCGGATGTCGTGGCCGTCCACGGTGATGCGCCCGCGCGTGGGGTCGTAGAAACGGGGGATCAGGTTGATGATAGACGATTTACCGGAGCCGGTGGGGCCAAGCAGGGCAATGACCTGCCCAGGCCGCGCCTCGAATGAGACGTCGTTGAGCACCTGGTGACGCCCGAAGTAGCTGAAGGAGACGTGCTCGAAGCGCACATGACCACGGATGGGCGGCAGAGCGGCCGCGCCCGGTGCATCGGTCACCTCTGAGCGGACATCCAGAATCTCGAAAATGCGTTCACCGCCGGCGGCCGCGGTCACCAGGGCCGGCAAGATCATGCCCAGTCGGCGCACTGGCTGGATCAAAAGCCCCATGTAGGTGGAAAAAGCCACCAGTTCCCCAAGCGTCAAGCGCCCGCCGATGACCAATGAGCCGCCGTACCAGATGATGAACACCGTGCCCAGGTTGGCGACCAGATCGAGAAAGGGCATGTTCAGCGCCTGCATACGGGCCGCCCGCGCCGAGAGGTCAAACCAGCGATCATTTTCGACGTCGAAACGGGCCATTTCGGCCGGCTCCTGCGCGAAGGCTTTCACCACGCGTGCGCCGCGCAGGTTCTGCTCCAGGTAGGTCGTCAGGACGGCCAGCTGCTGCTGAACGGCCAGGGAGACAGGGCGAAAGGTGCGGCCAAAGCGCATGGCCCAATAAGCCAGGAGCGGCATCGTCCATAAAGCGAGGAATGTGAGGTAGGGATTCATCAGGGCCTGGAAAACGATCGCGCCGAGCAGCAAGATCAGCCCTTCGGCCAGCCGCAGGAACGCGCGCCCGGTCACGAAGCGAATGCGATCCACATCCTGAATGGCGCGCGAGAGGAGCTGCCCTACCTGGGCGCGGTCGTGATAGGAGAAAGAAAGAGCCGTCAGCTTTTGATAGAGCGCGTTGCGCAGATCGTAGGCTACACCCTGCGAGGCGATCTCGGTCCAGCGGCCGGTCAGAAAGGCGAGGATACTCTTGATCACCGTCAGGCCCAGGATGGCGAACACCGCGAGGCGCAAGACGTCGAGTTCGCCGCCGCGCACCCCGCGGTCAATCGCAACGCGGATGATCTGAGGCGTCGCCAGCGTCAGCGCCGTGGTGACAAGCAAGACCAGGTAGGCCGCGCCCGTTAGTTTCGCATAAGGCCGAAGATAGCCCAGGCAGCGCATCAAAATACGCGCGGCGCCAGGCGACAGGTCCGGCGCAGGAGACGAATTCGTGGTCACACACGGCATTATAGCACGCCGGGAAACGTTGGACAAGAGGTCGGCAAAGACTTCCGAAGTCTGGGAGACTTCGGAAGTCTACCGCCCGCCGCCGGCCAGCCAGACTTCCGAAGTTTTAGAGACTTCGGAAGTCTACTGCCCCGCGCCTCTATTACGTCCGAGCGCCATATTGCTGCACCAGCCCTGGCAGTGTCATGTTCTCAGCAATCACATCGTGCGGAATCAGTGCGTAGCGCCACGGTTTCCCGCCATAGCTGGCCGTGTGCGTGGAAGCATGGCCGCACCACTGCACGGAGGCCGCTTGTTTGGCCAGCACATCCGGGCTGCTCAGTTCGTTGCGCGCCTTGGGTTCCAGCATCCAAATCGTGTCGTCCGTCTCCGCGACGAAGTCCGGCTGGTATTCCAGGTGATCGGCGCCCCGCTTGTAGTAGATCTGAAACTGCCCCTTCGCCGGCCTGAACCACTTCAGCGCCTCACGTTCCAGGATGACGGCTAACCGGCGCTCCGGATCCGATTGGAACTTCTGCACCGGATAGAGGCAGCGCGCAAACCCGCCGAACAGGTACTTCGCCATGTTGCTCTTGTCGGCTGGCGACTGGCGGAAGTCCAGCACCGGGTCGGCCGCCGAGGCGGTGTATGCGCTGGCCTTCAGTTCGGTGAAGCCTTTGCTGACCACCACCTCGTAGCCGGCCGCCTCCTCCCAGTAATGCGCATTCATCTGCGCATGAACGAATTGCGCGATGGGCCGCTGATAGCAGCGCAGCACTTTGCGTGTGTCTTCTTCCGAGAGGTAGCTCTGGAAGTGAGCCACGACCTGCGCCGCCAAATCATAGAGCAGGTCGGCGTGATCGTCATACGAAACGTCATCGAAATCCACCAGGCCGCTGACCACACTGTCCTCAAGCCGCGCATCCTGGACGCCGCCCTGCCCCAGGTCTATGATTTCCAGGTTGTGCGTGCGCAGGTGCTGGATCCACAATTCATCGGACACCGGCGGATAGCGCAGGGCATCCAGCGCCAGCGTGAACGGCGCAAACCCTGAGCGGACCTCACCCAGCGGCGCCACGAGGATACGCGGGATGTCAATGGTTTGCTGGATCACCAGGTCGGTTGTCGCCGCAACGATGCGGCCGATGTCCGGCGCCGCCGTCACCCCCTCCAGCATCAACTGGGTCGGCCGGTATTGGTTGGCGACCTCCCGCACGACCCGCGCCTGAATCTCGGGCTGCTGCAAGCAGCTGACGCCGGGGACGCTCTGCGGCTGACTCTCCAGCTCGCGGATCGTGTCATACGCGATCTGGGCAACTTTTT
>JBGAVB010000260.1:0-4326 GCA_044228345.1 Anaerolineae bacterium
GATGATCTTGCGCCCGGTCAGCCCGGCATCGCCCAACGGCCCGCCGGTGACGAAGCGGCCGGTCGGGTTGACGTAGATCTTGGTTTCGTCGTCCATCATCGTCACGGGGATGACATGATTGATCACGTATTCGATGATGTCGCTGCGGATTTCGTCCTGGGTCACGTCCGGCGCGTGCTGCGTGGAGATGACGATGGCGTCCACGCGCACCGGCTTGCCGTAATGATACTCGACCGTCACCTGGGACTTGCCGTCGGGCCGCAGGTAGGTCAACTCGCCATCCTTGCGCACCTGCGCCAGGCGCCGCGTCAGCTTGTGCGCCAGGACGATGGACATCGGCATCAGCTCTTCGGTCTCGTGGCAGGCAAAGCCCACCATCATCCCCTGGTCGCCCGCGCCAATGGCCTCGATCGCTTCATCGGACATTTCGCCGTGCTTGGCTTCATAGGCCTTGTCCACTCCCAGGGCAATGTCGGCCGACTGCTCTTTGAGCGAAACGAGCACCGCGCAGGTGTCGCAGTCAAAGCCGTACTTGGCGCGCGTGTAGCCGATGTTGCGCAGGGTTTCCCGCGCAATCGTCTGAATATCCACATACGTGCTGGTCGTGATCTCGCCCATCACGCAGATCAGGCCGGTGGTGGTGGCGCACTCGCATGCCACACGCGCATCCGGGTCCGCGCCGATGATCGCGTCCAGAACCGCATCAGAAATTTGGTCGCACAGTTTGTCGGGGTGCCCTTCGGTCACCGATTCGGACGTATAGAACAGCTTCGGTGAACTCATAAATGTCGTTGTCATGTCAACTCACTCCCATCTTATCGTTTCTCATCACGCTCAATGACTGGTCTCCAGGGATCTGAGATCTGAGATCAGAGATCAGAGATCGGGTGTGTGGAAGGCGGATGATCTCCGGTCTCCGCTCTCCGGTCTCCGCTCTCCGGTCTCCGCTCTCCGGTCTCCGGTCTCCGGTCTCCGATCTTCGGTCTCCGGTCTCCGACCTACGTCCCCTCTTGCCAGGAATTCAGATAGTCCTGCTGTTCGCGGCTGAGGGTGTCAATGTGGATGCCCATCGCGGCCAGTTTCAAGCGTGCGATTTCCTGGTCAATGTCTTCCGGCACGGTGTAGACCTGGTTCTGCAGTTTTTCGTGATTGACGGCCATGAACTCGGCGGCCAAGGCCTGGTTGGCAAAGCTCATGTCCATCACCGCGCTGGGGTGGCCCTCGGCCGCCGCCAGGTTGACCAGGCGCCCTTCGCCGATCAGGTAGAGCTTGCGGCCATCTTCCAGTTGGTATTCATCCAAGAATTCACGCACCCGGCGCACTTCGCTGGCCATGCCTTCCAGGGCTGGAATGTTGACCTCGACGTTGAAGTGACCCGAATTGGCCATGATCGCGCCATCTTTCATGACCTCGAAATGCGACTTGTCGAACACATGAATGTCGCCGGTGGCGGAGCAGAAGATGTCGCCCACGGCGGCTGCCTCCAGCATAGGCATCACGCGGAAGCCGTCCATGACCGCTTCCAGCGCGCGCAGCGGCAGCACTTCGGTCACGATCACGTTGGCGCCCATGCCGCGCGCGCGGTTGGCAATGCCGCGGCTGCACCAGCCGTAGCCGGCCACGACGAAGTTCTTGCCCGCCAGCAGCACGTTGGTGGCGCGAATGATGCCGTCAATCGTGGATTGGCCGGTGCCATAGCGATTATCGAACAGGTGCTTGGTCATGGCGTCGTTGACGGCCATCACCGGGAAGCGCAGCGCGCCTTCTGCGGCCATGGCGCGCAGGCGAATCACGCCCGTGGTCGTCTCTTCGGTGCCGCCCACAATGCCAGGCAGCAGTTCGGTGCGCGTCTTGTGCAGGGTCGAAACCAGGTCACAGCCGTCGTCCATCGTGATGTGCGGCTTGATGTCGAGCACGGCGTTGAGGTGCTTGTAATACGTGGCGTTGTCTTCGCCCTTGATGGCGTACACCGGCATCTCGTAGTAGGCCACCAGCGCGGCCGCCACGTCATCCTGGGTCGAGAGCGGGTTGGAGGCGCTGAGCGCCACTTCCGCGCCGCCGGCCTGCAGCACCCGCATCAGGTTAGCGGTTTCGGCCGTCACATGCAAACAGGCTGCCATGCGCAGCCCGCGCAGCGGTTGCTCCTGGCGAAAACGGGCCTCGATCAGATCCAGCACCGGCATCTCTTTCGCGGCCCACTGCATCCGATAACGGCCCTTCTCGGCCAGGTCAATGTCTTTGATATCGAAATGTTGCGTCACAATCTACTCCTTCTCACTTGTCACTGATTCTCGATCCTCGATCTCTGATCTCTGATCCTCGATCTCTGATCTCTGATCCTCGATCTCTGATCTCTGATCCTCGATCTCTGATCTCTGCTCCTCGACAACCTGCCGCCCCATCCCTTCGACGAAGCGGCAAGCGACGCGATAACCAAGTTTTGTGTAAACCGCCAACGCCGGGGCGTTGCGCTCGTTGACGTTCAGAACCACTGTCAGCCCATCGGCCAACAACGACGCGGTCACAGCGCTGGTAATCAGCGTTGCGTAGCCCTGTCTGCGGTAGGCCGGGTGCGTATAGATGTTCCCCACCGCGCCGACCCCCACCTGACGTGCGACGAGGTGCGTGCCTCCCGCGGCCGCCAGCGCTGCGCCAGCATAGATTCCATAAAAAACGCCCTCGGCCACCTGCGAAGGGCTGAAGGCGTCCGGCGCATGCTCACCGCCGTGCGCAAAGAGAGCATGCAGAGCCGGTACAGCGTCCAGGTGCAGCCGTTGCACCGGCGCCGCGCCCATCGTGGGCCGAAAACCGAGCGGCTCCACGGACATCCGCAGCATGGGGGACAATGCAGCAAAGGCATAGCGCGTCTGCAAGGCCGGCAGGTGCTCCCAACGGCTGGCAATGGTCACGGTCGGCGGCAAGCCGGCGTGCGCCATGATCGCCTGCAGGCCGGCCGGCGCGCCCAGGGTGAACAGAACCGGCGGCTCAAGCCCGCTGTACACCAGGGCCAGCGCCGCCAGCGTCTTGCCTTGCCAGGCCCCGAACCAGGCAGACGCGGCCGCGTGCGCCGGTTCCAGATCGCCGATGGCGTAGGCCGCGTAGACGCGATCGCGCTGTAAGAACGCCAACAACGCGTCGGCGTCGTTCAGGTTGTCAACGTGCCACACGGAACGATCAGTGGGCGTCCGCGGCTGGCGTTGGCGCCAGCGCGGCCAGTTCTGGCGCGTCCCCAAAGACGCGACGATAGCGCGCGACAAATTCCGGCAGCGTGTAGTGATGCTCCTGGGTGCCGTGCTGCTCCAGCACATAAGTCGCGGCCAGGCTGGCGATGCGTCCCGTCACCGGCCAGGGGAAGCCGTGCAAAAAGCCGACAATGAGGCCGGCGCGATAGGCGTCGCCCACGCCGGTTGGCTCGCCGGACTTCTCCGGCGGCACCACGGGTATCTCGCAGCGCTCGCCGTGATCGTAGATCACAGAGCCGTGCTCCCCGCGGGTAATGACAATGGTTGGCAGCAGCGCCCGCAGCTCCGCCTCGTCATAGCCTGTCTTGTTCTGAATCATGGCAAATTCATAGTCGTTGCAGGTCAGGATACGCGCATGTCGGATGCCCGTCAGCAGGTCGGCCGCGGACAGGCGAATGATCTGCTGGCTGGGATCATAAATGAAAGGGATGTTCAGTTCCGCCGCCTCTTGGGCGTACTTGGTCATGGCTGTTGGGTCGTTCGGCGAAATGATGACCAGGTCAACGCTTGCCCGCGGCAGCGTGTGCAGCGAAAGCTCTGCCGCCCGCGCCATGGCGCCCGTGTAGAACGAGGCAATCTGATTCTGCTGCAGATCGGTGTTGACGAAAAAGGAGGCGGTGTAGTCCTGCGGATAGATGGCGATGCCGGTGGTGTCAATGCCCTGGGCTTCGAGCCAGCGTTGATAATCGCCAAAATCCTGGCCCGCGGTGCAGAACAAGTAGGGGTGTGCGCCCAAAAGGCGCAGACTGTAGGCAATGTTGGCCGCACAGCCGCCGCGTTGGCGGCGCATCGAGTCCACCAGGAAGCTGACGCTCAACGTGTGCAATTGCTCGGGCAGGATATGATCGGTAAAGCGCCCGGGGAAAGACATGATGTAATCATAAGCGAGGGATCCGGTAACAACGACAGCCATGAGCCTTCTCATTCCTCCTACGTGTCGCCGGCCTTGCGCTGGCCCCGCCGGATACGGGCTTCCGCGGCCTGTTTGGCCTGGCGCAGGCTGTTGAGATAAGGCGGATAACAAATGCCCTCTTCGGTGACAATGCCGGTGAGGTAGCGATGGGGAGTCACATCGAACGCGAGG
>JBGAVB010000261.1:0-4315 GCA_044228345.1 Anaerolineae bacterium
GAGGAAGCAGCCAAGTCATCCGAAAGAAAGGTCTTTATTTATACCTATAGTATTTGGAACCGCTCGACCAGTTCGTAGCGATGCGCGGCCAACGGTTGGTAACGCCCACCAGCAGAATGTCCGCCAGAACGTAGGTGTACGAGGATGGTGACATGAAAGATAGGATGCGCATCATCAAGGAAACATTGGCAAGGCTGATTAGTCAAGCACGAACTCAAGGTTACTTGACATACGACGACATTCTCAGTTTGGTGCCAAACGCAGAGAGCAAGGTGCTGGAGCTAGAAACACTGTTTACGCAGTTGCAGGAGGAGAATCTACCGATTTATGAGACGGAAGATGAAGTCCTGGCCGCGCTAGAAGGCATCGGCGGCAATCTGAATGCCAGTGAAAAAAACGAACACAGTCCAACGGTCGCGGAAGTTTTCACCAATTTGGGCGCTGGTGACATCACCGACCTCTATTTTCGCGAGATGAGCAAAGAGCCGCTGTTGACCGCGGATGAGGAAATGACCCTGGCGCGCGCCGTTGAGTCGGGACGTCTGGCTCATCAACGGCTTACCCGCAGTGAACCGCTGACGGCCATCAAGCGCAGGCAGCTGCGCAACCGGGTCAATGAAGGAGAACAGGCGCGCGCACGCCTGATTCAAGCCAACACCCGCCTGGTCATTAGCATTGCCAAACGCTACATGGGGCAGGGCGTGCCGTTTCTCGATCTGATCCAGGAAGGCAACCTGGGCCTGATGCGCGCCGTTGAAAAGTTCGATTATCATCGCGGCTTCAAGTTTAGCACCTATGCCACCTGGTGGATTCGCCAGGCCATCAGCCGCGCCGTAGCAGACCAGGGGCGCACGATTCGCCTGCCCGTGCATATGGGCGACAAGGTGCGGCAGTTGTACCGGGTTTTGCAGGAAACGGAGCAGATGTTGGGCCGCAGCGGCACGGCGGAAGAGATTGCCGGCATTCTCAACACGACGCCCGATCGCGTGCGCTGGCTGCTGAAGGTTTCCAGGCATCCCACATCGCTGGAGCAGCCGGTGGGCGAGGATGAAGAGCGCGAGCTGGGCACCTTGATCGAAGACACCGAGTCCGCGCAGCCAGCCGACATGGTCATGGGCTCCATGCTGCGTGAGCGCATGGAACAGCTCCTCACCACGCTGCCGCCGCGTGAGGCGCGCATCCTGCGTCTGCGCTACGGGCTGCAAAACGGCCGCACGTACACGCTGGAAGAAGTCGGGCGCAAAATGGGGCTGACGCGCGAGCGCATTCGTCAGATTGAAACGCAGGCCCTCAACCGGCTGCGCCATCCCTGCCGCAGCCGCCAGCTGCGCGATTACCTGGAGTAGCCAACTGCACACCTGCGCCTCTGCGTGCTGATTGCCAAAAGCGGGCAGGTGTGCTACACTTCGCTCGTACCGCCCCCATAGCTCAGAGGATAGAGCGTTGGCCTCCGAAGCCAAAAGCGCAGGTTCGAGTCCTGCTGGGGGTACACAGCCAAAGAACGAGACCAGGATCTATAGAACCTGGTCTCGTTCTTTGGCGTAGTTCATTCGTTTCTGTGTTGCAAGCACGACCCGTACTGCCAGCGGGAGGAACTCTACTATTTCGCCAAAGGCGATCGGCGGCATTCGCTCCCCCTCGGAGTATATACGGCCGTGCGTTTATCGTCTGCCTGTTTGCGGTTGTGCGGGCAGGCGGCGGGCAAACTCCTCAATGGTGGGGGCAGCCAGCGCGACATCTACCAGGTTTTCGATCTGATCCACATCCAGGGCTGACAGATCGTCGCGCACAGCAATCGGCACAGGGCCGAACCGCCGCTGCAGGAGCCGCAGCAAGGGCCGGCGCGCACCCTGCTCCAAAACGAGGTGCGACCAGGTAGTTTCAGCCAGGGCCTTGGCGACAAGATATTCGTTATAGTGTTTCTGGTGAGCAAGCCAAAAATGGGATGGAATGCCCAATTCCTTCTCCAACTGGCCGGCCATGGGCGGGGTAATCTCCGCGGCGCCACGCAGCACCGCGCGCAGATGCTTGAGCGTCCAGCCCAGACGGACCGCGAAGGCGGGTGTGGAAAGGCCCAGCTGTTCCAGTTTCTCTTTGAGCGTTTCGCCGGGTGGGTACATGAAATCAGGGTGATACTGATTGACAACAGTTTCAGTCATGGGTGTCCTCCACGCCGATGATGGTGACTGCGGTGACGGCGGACCAGTCCAAGCCGCCGTCCGGTTTAAGGGGCAGTGGATTGTGTGCGGGGGTGAACAAGAGCCGATAAGGGTGGGTAAGGTCGAGCGAAAGGACGCCAGCACGATCGCCCCGCAGCTCGTGACAACGGCCGGGCGCGTGACGCATGTCCTCTAGACAACGTGCCGCCCGCAGTGCAGTCAGGCGCAGGGTAATGCGCTTGGCTTGCTCGGCGCCATGTCGTTTGATCAATTGACGTTGGTCGTTGCACTCCCCGTGGAAGCGAGTGGATTCAAAAATGATGTCCACGTCAATTTAGAACCTCAATGGCAGTGGCGCAGTTCATTTGCCACCGTAATCACCAGTTTTTGTGTCATGGCACTGCTTCGATTCATTCTACTCCAAGCATGGTACTTTCGCCAATTCCTGTACATAATGCGGCAAGTAACCGATCCCAACCGCGACGAACGCCATTAGCCATCACACTCTTTCCACGGCGATGGGCGCGCCGATCCATACTTCAGCGCCCGCACGCGCCGAACACTGGCGCCAACCAGACAGCATAGAAATGGATCACTCCAGAAGCTGCCGCGGGTAAATTGACAAAGAGGGAGTAACGCCATGCAGACCCAAAGCAACCTAATCCCCCGACTGTGTGCTCGCTGCGCGCTCCCAGCATTCTCCAAATCTTCCCCAAAAGGACAAAACAATGTTCACGAAATTTGCGCTCGCGGCCATACTGTGCCTGACCATGACCGTTGCGGCCTGCGGAACGGCGGCGCCACCGTCACCAAGCGCAACGCCTATCCCACCAACGCCAATCCCCGCCGATACAGCGACGCCTGTTCCACCAACCCCGGCCCCCACCGATACACCCGCCCAACCGCTCCCCTCGCCAGCCACCATGCCTGCTGGCGCCGTATCGCTCCTAGCCAATGAGAATGAGGGCTATGCCCTGCGCTATCCCGCTGGCTATCATGTCGTCCTTTTTGGCAGATCCATCTGCTTCACGCTGGCGCAGACAGATGGTCTTCCGGGCACGTGTCACGTCGCCGACGCGCTGCTTGAAGTCAGCGACACGGCAGGGCGAACTCTGGCCAATGTCGCTGATGCGTTGGCCGCCGCAGCGAATCCAACGATCCCAGTGACCCGCACCGCGGTGAAAATCGGCGGCGAGGACGCCATCTTGCTGGACAACATTTACTCCTATGATGTTCTGCGACAGTTGGTGGTGATTCACAATGACCGTGTCTATCTGTTCACCTTCCTTCCCTGGACGGAACGATTCGATGAGTTCCAAAGACTCCAGAGACTGTACACAACCTTGACCGAATCATTCACCTTCTTGAGCAACCCATGAGCACAACGTCAGCGCCAGATTTTGTTAATGAAGGCTGAGACAGTTGAACGGTCGAAATGTGTGTACAATTAACACAGGTGTTTTTGGCAAATGAAACCAGGACCACGAGACAGACCGTATCGCATCCTGATTACGGGGCGCGAACTAGAGGAACTCAAGAGGCACACCTGGATGATGGCCGAAGCGTACGGTCTTGACCGGCGTATCGAGCTGTACCAGGGCAAGCGCCCGCTTACCCTGTATCAATGGGATCTGGACTGCCTGGTAGATGTCATGTCCGACGCGCTGATCACGTCGCGCGAGTATCCGGGTAGGTCTGGCCCTGGCTACGAGGCGCTGCAGCAGCTCAGAGATCGCCTCGACCGGCTGAGCAATCAACGGGAGCTCGACCGACAAGGATAACTGTCTCTGTTGCCAAAAAAGGCTTGATATTTCTCTCACCCTGTGATAGAATCGCGCCACTTGCACCTGAGCTGCCTTCTCTTTGGGTTGTGTGAGTTCTTGGCGGTTGGATGTGTGCTGCATTTAGAATTCCGGATTCACAGCCGGCCTGCTTGACAACCTGGTGCAAACCGTGGTAAAAGCACTGCGCGCCGGGGGTGTTTGAGAAGCGCCGCGCGGGCGATGGCGGGGCCGCTGCCTGGCATCGAGTTGGCGGCCCGGCCCATCATTTCCAACAGGCCAACCATGCACGAGCTGTCAGTGACGCAGGGAATTCTCGACATTGCCATCGCAACCGCGCAGCGCGGCTCGACTGCGGTTCGACAGGCTCACCGC
>JBGAVB010000262.1:0-4282 GCA_044228345.1 Anaerolineae bacterium
GAGAACGAGAAGCGTTGGAAGCGCCAGATTTTGCAGTGGGAACATGAAGTGCAGGAACAGGACAAGATCAACCGCCAGTTGGCCGCGCGTTTCCCCTCCCTCGAAGAGCGCCAACGCGTGTACGATGCGCAAATTCAGCACTTGTGGCGCTTGCATGAAACCGAAGGCCTGGCGCGCCTGGCTGAAGGCCAGCGCTGGCTCGGTCAACTCGAAGAGGCGCTGAAGGCGCGTGTTTCGACGCATGGGGAGTGAGCGGGGGATAGAGATTAGAGACCGAAGATCAGACCGTGTAAGGATGTAGCATCGTGCGAGTCATTGGAACGGCCGGCCATGTGGATCATGGCAAATCTACCCTGGTGATGGCCCTGACCGGCATAGACCCTGACCGGCTCAAGGAAGAAAAAGCGCGCGAGATGACGATTGACCTGGGCTTCGCGTGGATGACGCTGCCCGCGGTCAACGGACAGACCGAGCGTGTGGGGATCGTGGATGTGCCAGGTCACATTGACTTCATCAAGAACATGCTGGCCGGCGTGGGCGGTATTGACGCCGCGCTGCTGGTAGTCGCGGCCGATGAAGGGGTCATGCCGCAGACGCGTGAGCATGTGGCGATATTGGATCTGCTGCAGATTCCCACCTGCGTCGTCGCCGTAACCAAGATTGATATGATTGACGACCCGGACTGGCTTGAGCTGGTGCAGGAAGAAATCGGCGAACTGCTGAGGCCAACCGGCCTGGCCGGCGCGCCCATCGTGCTGGTATCCGCGCGCAAGCGCATCGGTTTGGAAGACCTGGCGCGCACCCTGGCCCACCAGTTGGCGCAGGCGCCGGCGCGGCCCGATCGCGGCCGTGCGCGGCTGGCGGTGGATCGTTCGTTTAGCATCGCCGGTTTCGGCACCGTCGTCACCGGGACGCTGCTCGACGGCGCGCTGCACGTCGGCGATGACGTCGAGATCCTGCCGGCTGGCCTTACAAGTCGCGTGCGCGGACTGCAGACCCACAAAGAAAAAGTCGAGATTGCGCAGCCCGGCAGCCGCGTGGCCGTCAACCTGATCGGCGTGCGGCCCGACGAGGTCCTGCGTGGCCAGGTCGTCTGCCTGCCAGGCACGCTGAGCAGCAGCATCCTGCTCGATGGACGCATGCGGCTGTTACCTGGGGCGGCGCCCCTCAAACACAATCAGTTGGTGGATGTTTTCAGCGGGGCGGCCGAAGTGCCGGCCTACGTGCGCCTGCTGGATGCGGAGATCCTAGAGCCGGGCGGCCAGGGCTGGGTGCAGTTTCGCCTGCAGCGGCCGCTGGCCCTGGCGCGCGGCGATCATTTCATCATTCGCCAGCCATCCCCCAGTCACACCCTGGGCGGCGGATTGGTGGTTGATCC
The DNA here is from genome assembly GCA_044228345.1 of Anaerolineae bacterium. Classification (GTDB taxonomy): domain Bacteria; phylum Chloroflexota; class Anaerolineae; order SSC4; family Amarolineaceae; genus Amarolinea. The sequence continues at coordinate 1,379 of JBGAVB010000262.1, forward strand.
GCGCCCCGGCCGGCGCTGGCGCCGTTTTCGGCCGGAAACGATCAGCCGCCTGGAAACCCTGTCGCACGGGACGCCGGCTGAAATCTGGCTGCAGGCGTTGAGCAAAGAAGAGCCTGCAACCGTGCGCGCGGTGCATGAGCGCAGCGCCCTGGCCGACAGCCTGGCCCAGGTGGCGCTGCACGAAGCGTGGACAGCCGGCGATGTTATCCTGTTGGGCGGTGCGGCCGAACCTGCGCTGGAGACGCTGGTCATCTCACGCAGCGGGTGGGGTCAGGTCCGCGCGCGGCTGGCCGCGATCCTGGACGACTATCATCGCGGCTATCCGCTGCGCGGCGGCATGCCCAAAGGGGAGTTGAAGTCGCGCCTGGACCAGGGGCGCGCCGCGCCGTTGGCGCCGCGGGCCTTCAACGACCTGTTGAACTACGCCGAGGGTGTGGGACTGCTGCAGGTGAGCGAGGCGGCCGTACGGCGGGCCGGCCATGCGGTGACCTTCAACGCCAGCCAGCAGGCGCTGATCAAGCGTCAACTGGCCGCGTTTCGCCAGCAGCCGTACACGCCGCCTGGCGTGGCCGAGGTGCGCGCGGCGTTGGGTGATGAACTGCTGGCTGCGCTGCTGGAGCAAGGGCAGTTGGTCAAGCTGAACGAGGATGTGGCCTTCAGCGCTGCGACCTACCAGGAACTGCTGGCCGCGGTCAGGGAGATTATCCAGCAGGAGGGCAGCGTCACCGTCGCGCAGGTGCGCGACCGCTTCAACACCAGCCGCAAGTATGCCCTGGCGCTGCTCGAACACCTGGACAGCATCCGCGTCACCCGCCGCGTGGGGGATGCGCGAGTGCTGCGGTGAGTGATATCTACGTGGTTGTCGGTTTTGAAGTTGTTGCGCCGTATACGTTGCGCATCGTATTTGATGACGACAGTGTTCAGACCATTGACTTTTGGCCGTTACTGCGGGGAGAACTGTATGGTCCTCTGCGTGACCTGAGCCTGTTCAATCAAGTCCGCCTGGACGCCGAAGCCGGCACGTTGGTCTGGCCGAACGAGGCCGATTTCGACCCCGCCACCCTGCACGACTGGGTTGAGGTGAGAGAGGCCATGATCGAGATGGCGCAGTCATGGCCTGTGGTACAGAGCCAACTCGAATCACAGCCTGAGGCGGCGCCTGCCTGAGGCAACAGCGGCTCCTTATTTAAACTTCAGCCTCCGACGGGAGCGGTCGTTTCCCACAGCGCGCGAATCGGCGCTGCGAACAGGCCGGGGCCGAAACCTACGCTGGCTTCTCCGTCATACAGCACGACCCCGACGGCAAAGCGTTCGCCCGCCGCCGCTTGCAGCTTCCTCAAACCACGAAAATCCGCCTCTGTCACGGTAGCAGCCGCCTTTACTTCGATGCCCGCGACGGCGTGTACACCGCGCTCCAAGACAATATCCACTTCGGCGCCGTCCTTATCGCGAAAGTGGTAGAAAGATAGAGCGGCCTCGTGCCAGCTCGCCTGACGGCGCAATTCCTGGAACACGAACGTCTCCAGCAATTGACCAAACAAGGCTCTGTTCTTCAGCAACTCAGGACCATCCAATCCAAGCAGGGCTGCCGCCATGCCTGTGTCGCCCATATGCAGTTTCGGGGTTTTGATCAGACGCGGCTCAACTGGAATGACCCCGCCATTTCAGCGATATTCATCAGGTGCGCCGTCTGACCTGCGCCCAGTTGCAGCAGACGTGGTAGTACGTCGAGCGAGTTGATGCGCGCCAGATCGCGAATGTCCCGCTGGACGAGCGTTTCAACGTAATCGCGGTACCAGGCCATCTGCCGTCGTTGCGTCGGGCGCATCAGCGCCGCTGGATAACCGCCGGCTACGATGCGTTCAGCGAGCTCAGCGCCCAAACGGCCATACCGCCGGTTCTTGAAGTCTAAATTGAAAAGGCGATCGAGAAAGTGCGGAGGGCTGCCGGCGATCTCGCATTGAGCCAGCGGATGCAGCCGCAGAATCTCAATACGCCCGGCCAGCGAGTCTGCCAGTTTGGGCACCAGGAGCACATTGGCTGAACCAGTCAGGATAAAACGCCCGACTGTGCGCTGACGGTCCACGGCCGCCTTGAGAGCTAGGAACAACTCCGGTACACGTTGAATCTCATCCAGGATCACTTTTTCGGGCAGGTCGCCCACGAAACCAATAGGGTCGAACCGCGCCGCCGCCAGTTGCACGTCATCATCGAAGGTGATGTAGATGTAGCCGGCCGCGTCGCCCACCATGCGCGCCAGCGTCGTCTTGCCGCACTGGCGCGGGCCATGCACCAGCACAACCGGCGTGTCGGTCAGCGCTTCTTCGAGACGCGCGCGTGCAAAACGAGGATAGAGTACAGGTTCAGGCATAGGCTCATTATACACCCGGTTCGGCCAAATGAAAACTTTCGGTTCGGCCAAATGAAACCTTTTGCTTCGGCCAAATGAAACCCTGGACGGCTTGGGCGTGACCCGCGGCGTCAGGGCTGTGCGTCAACGTTCAAACTCATCTCACACCAAGACACTGAGAACACAGAGAGGCGCGGGAAGTAGCATCGGAAAGTGTCTTCCTTTGTGTCTCTGTGTCTCAGCGTGAGCTGATCACACAGTCTCTCAGGGCGCGTCGGCCAGCGCCGCAGCGTCAATCTGGTTCAGCGCGGTGTCGAGATCTATGCTACCGCTCACATAGGCGCTGATAGACGCATGGAATTTGGACATCACCGTGGGCGACAGCGCGCCCTCGGTGATGAAGCGCAGGCTGGAGGCATTGCGGGCAGCCTCGGCGAGCGCGCGCTCCCCACGCGTCGTCGTGATCCAGTCGAGATTGGCGTTCCTGTGCGGCGAGAAACCGATGCGGCCCAACTTGAGCCAGGCTTCGAGTTGCGCGCCGCCGATCAGATATT
>JBGAVB010000263.1:0-4279 GCA_044228345.1 Anaerolineae bacterium
GAACCGCCACCAGGCCGCCATCGAGGGCTTCAAGAAGGGCAAGTTCGACATCCTCGTGGCGACCGACCTGGCCGCCCGCGGCATCGACATCAGCGCCATCTCGCACGTCATCAACTACGACATGCCGGACACCACCGATGCGTACACCCATCGCATCGGTCGCACCGGCCGCGCCGAGCGCAGCGGCGAAGCCTTCACCCTGGTGACGCCTGAGGACAACGAAGCCATCCGTGCGGTTGAGCGGGTGCTCGGACGCCGATTGGAACGACGTACGCTGGCCGGTTTCAATTATCAGGCCGCGGCGCCGACGCAGGATCACGAGTTTGCGCGTGAGCCGCGCCCGTCGTCACGCCCCAAGGCGTTTGCGCCGCAAATCGCCGAACCGCGCAACACCCGCACCGCCGCCCGTAGTGCGCCTCCGGCATTGACGAGCGGCCGCGCAAGTTACGCCGCGGCCTCGGGCCAGACAAGAACCAGTGCGGCCAGTCCTGCGGTCAGCAGTCGGGCCGCGGCGCCTGCACCGCGCCCAGAAAGCGCGGGTCGGCAGGTCAACCGCCGCGCGCGCTAAGGCTGGCCAACGCGGCTACCTGAGAGCCTATCCGAACAAGGCGCCGTGGGTCGGTCAGAAGATCGGCCGCTTGGCATCTCGGATAGGCTCTTTGCTATTCTTCCGCCGCTGTCTGCAGCTTGAAGAAGCGCAGCAGCGGCGAGGTCAGCATGGTTGTCACCAGGGCCATCAACACCATCATGGCAAAGAGCGTTGCGGAAATCACCCCCAACTCCAGCCCGACATTGAGCACGATCAGCTCCATGAGGCCGCGCGTATTCATCAGCGCGCCCAGCAAAGCGGCCTCGCGCCAGCGCAGGCCCGTCAGGCGGGCGGCCGCGAAGGTGCCCCCAAACTTGCCCGCAATGGCCGTCAGGATGATGAGGCCGCACAGCAGCCACAAAGCCGGCGCTGAAAGCAGGTCAATACGGGTGCGCATGCCGGTGAACGCGAAGAAAGCGGGCAGCAGTAAAATACTGACTACGTGCTGCAACTGCTGGGTGAAGGCGCGCGCCAGCGCGCTGTCATGCGGGACCATCACGCCGAGTAAGAACGCTCCGAAAATGGCGTGGATGCCAATCGCCTCGGCCGTCAGCGCGGACAAGAGCAGGGCGACAAAGACCACCGTCATGAGTCCGACCGAGGGCTTTTGCGTTTCCCAGCGCAGCGCCACCCAGCGCAGCGCGGGCCGTGCGACGAGCAGAATCAAGGCGATGAAGACCAGCGCGCCGATCACGACAAAAAGCCCCTGGCCGACCTGGGCCTTGGCCACCCCCACGACAAACGCCAGCAAACACCAGGCCGTGACATCATCCACGGCCGCGCAGCTCAGCGCAATCACCCCCAGGTGGGTGCGGGTCAGCCGATAGTCGGTCAGGATGCGCGCCAACACCGGGAAGGCCGTGATGGACATCGCGACGCCGAGGAACAGCGCAAAGCTGGTGAACGGCACGCTGCGATCGGAAAGCTGTGGATACAACAGCAGCGCCAGCAGCGAGCCCAGCATGAAGGGTACAAGGATGCTGGCATGCGAGGTGGCGATGGTGGCGTGGGTGCGCTCTTTCAGCCGCGCGGGGTTGAGTTCCAGGCCGACCAGGAACATGTACAGCACGACGCCGAGCTGCGCAATCAAGCCTAAATAGGGACCGACGGACGGCGGCAAGATCAACGCGGAAAGCTGCGGCCCCAGCAGGGATGGGCCGAGCAGGATGCCCGCCACCACTTCGCCGATCACCGCCGGTTGCCCCAGGCGCGCAAAGAGCCGGGCCAGCACTTGCCCTGTGATGATGATGGCCGTGAGCGCCACCAGCACGTGCAAAAAGACATCAGGCGTTGGGGCCGTGACCAGGGACGGTTCTGCGCTGCGGGCCACCGGCGCCAGCAGCGTCTCACCCTGCCGGCGGATGAGTCGCAAAAACGGCACGCCGACGGCAGCGGTGACCATCAACACATACCCCATGGCCGCACGCAGAGGCGAGCGGGCGCGCAACGAAGTTGGCTTGGCGAGGTCCGATTCCATTGGGCTATCATACCGTATGCCGTACTATCTGCCAAGTTGCGCGGCTGCGCAAGCGCATAACGTACGGCTGCCAGTCGTGCCAACGAACGTGAAGACCCGCCCGGTTGGCGCGCGCTTGCCTGGACGCTCGGTTGAATCATCGTCAAAAAATGGACTCATGACGGTGTTGTGGTATAATGGCAGCGAAGCAATAGGGGATGAGGCTCCCCAGGATGCAGCATCCAAAATGTCGCAAGACTGATAGCCTCTACCGGAGCGGTAACGCCTGTGGTAGAGGCTATTTTTGTTGAGTTAGAGGTATCGTACGATGAAGAATCTCTGGATCGGATCGGGCGCATTCCTGGGCGCCAACCTGCGCTTCATCCTCCAAACCTGGACCGCTAATCGCTGGGGTTCAGATTTCCCCTATGGCACCCTGATCATCAACATTTCTGGCAGCTTGATTCTGGGCTTCTTTGTTACATTGGTGACGCAGCGGTTGACGGTGTCGCCCGAATGGCGTGCGTTCGTCGCCGTAGGATTGTTGGGCGGATTTACGACCTTTTCCTCTTTCAGCGTCGAGACGTTAAGCTTGTTGCAGATGGGGCGCTGGTCGTGGGCGGCCTTTTACCTGGCCGGCAATGTGCTCCTGGGGTTGTTGGGCGCCTACCTGGGTATCATCCTGGCGCGCGTCATCTGAGGTGAGCGGAGGTGAACGATGGAAATCGTTGGAACAGCCACAAAAGTAACGATCTATATCGGCGAGAGCGATCGCTGGAGCCAGAAGCCACTCTACATGGCGATTCTCGAAATGCTCAAGTCCGAAGATTGCGCCGGGGCCACTGTGCTGCGCGGCCTGGCCGGCTTTGGCGCGCACAGCCGCATCCACACGGCGACAATTGTGGACTTGTCGGCTGATTTGCCGCTGGTCATCGTCTGGGTGGATGACCCCGCGCGGGTGTCGCGCGTGATGCCGCGCCTGACGGAGATGGTGGTCGAGGGCCTGGTGACGCGCGAGGAAATTGAGGTCGTCACGTACGGCCATCGCGCCCTGCGTGCGCTGCGCGCAGCCGCGCCGGTGCGCGATCTGATGAGCCGCGAGCTACGCACGGTGACGCCGGACACGCCGGCTGAGGAAGCTCTGGAAATCCTGATCAAGCAGGCGTATCGCAGCCTGCCGGTTGTGAACAATGAACGCCAGATCGTTGGCATTCTAACGGATGGCGATGTGCTGGCGCGCTTGGGGTTGCCCGGCGCTGGCATACAGTCGGCGTTGACGGCGGCCGAGCTGGGGCGCGAGATGGACACGCTGCGGCGCAGCGGGCTGACCGTGGCTGATCTCATGGTCAGCCCCGTGGTCACCATCACCGAAGATGCGGCCATTGCGGATGCGGTGCGCGTGATGACCGAGCGCGGGATCAAGCGCGTGCCAGTGGTAGATCGAATCGGTCGGGTCGTCGGCATCGTCAGCCGCGTGGATGTGCTGCGCGCCCTGGCGCAGCCATTGCCGCGTGAAGCATCGGAACGCGTGCTGCCGCCAGGAGAGCATGTCAAGGTCAAGGATGTAATGGTGGTGGATGTACCGACTGTCCAAAGCACGACGCCGTTGAACATCGTGGTTGACCTGTTGGTGAATGCAACACAGCGACGGATCGTGGTGGTGGATGCCCAACGTCACGTCTTGGGAATCATCACCGACGGCGATCTGCTCAAGCGCGCCGGCGCGGGGGAACGCGTCGGCCTGCTGCAGGCGTTTGCTCGACGATTCGGCAGCGGGGGCGCCACGATTGAACTGACCAAGCGCACGGCTGATGAGGTGATGACCGCAAACCCCATCACCGTCACCCCGGAAACGCCGCTGCTCGACGCCCTGCGCCTGCTCCTACAGCATAAGATCAAGCGCCTGCCCGTGGTAGACGCGGAAGGGCGCATGGTCGGTCTCGTCGGTCGCGGCGCGATCCTGCAAGCCTTGGCGACCGATTTTCCTGGCGGTTGATGTTTTCCAACTGCATTAGCTGATCGCTTGCTCGATCGGATTCGTCCGCCAGAGGAGTTGGGCTGACAACCATTGCCCTGGCGCCAGCTATGCCTGCCTGACGAACGAACCCGATGAGCGCCTGGCAATGAGGCGACACAAGGCGCGTCGCTCAGCCGATCGCGCGGGCGATGATGAAGGCGGCCGCGGCCGCCACCCCGCCAATCAGCATGGTTTGGATCGCGCTGCGGATCGGTTT
>JBGAVB010000264.1:0-4260 GCA_044228345.1 Anaerolineae bacterium
TTGGTGTCCTTCGCCGCCTCGATCTTGAGGACGAGCGCCTCGACCTCCTGGCCAATCTTCAGCGCGTCGGAGGCGCGCGAGAGGTGACCGTGGGAGATCTCGGAGACGTGCACCAGACCCTCGACGCCTGGCTCCACGGAGGCAAAGGCGCCAAAGCTGACCAGATTGGTGACGCGTGCGGTGATGAGCTGCCCCGCGTGATAGTGCGCCTCGATATCGCCCCACGGATTGGGCTGTGTACGTTTCAGGCTGAGTCCCACGCGACCGCGTTCGCGCTCCACGCGGATCACTTCCATCGTCAGTTCTTGCCCGACCTTGACTACCTCACGCGGGTGCTTGATTCGTTTCCAGGTCAACTCGCTCAAGTGAATCAGGCCATCAGCGCCGCCAATATCAACGAACACGCCGAAGCTGGTCATGCTGCGCACACGTCCGGTCACAACCTGGCCCACTTCAATCTGGCTCAGAATTCGATCGCGCTGTTTCTCGCGCCAGGCGCGTTCAGCCAGGCGTTCGGAGAGCACCAGGCGTCGGCGTTTGCGCTGCACCTCGATGATGCGCACCGGGATGGTCTTGCCCACCAGCTTACTCAACTCGGTCTGCTGCTGCTCGGTGTTCATCTCCGGTTGAATCATGCTGAGGTGAGAATTGGGGATAAACCCACGCAGGCGGCCAAAGGTGGTAGTAACTCCGCCCAGGTTATAGCCGGTGACGCGCGTCTCGAACACCTCTTGCGCGTCCAACAATTCTTGGGCATGCGTCCAGTCTTCGTCGCCCGCCCCCTCAGCCCCTGCCTCAGCGCCCGGGTCACTAGCCTGCTGCGGCACCACCGACACCGACTCGGTCAGCTCCATGCTCACATCCGACGCGCCCAGCGCGCCTAATGCCCAGACCGAGGGGCGCCCCCGACGCCGTGCACGAATGTCCAGCAGCGGCTGGTCGGGATCGGCGCTTGCCGTGACGGCTGCGCGCAGCGTTTGCGGCGCGACGCCTTCCAGGCCCCCATCCGCACCCGATAGCACGGCGGCCTCATCCGGCGCGGCCGCTGGTTCGGTCGCTGGGCTGGACTCAGCCGGCGCTTCGGTCGCTGGGCTGGACTCATCCTGCTCCGTCTCCGCTGCCGGCAAGGTTTCTGGGGCCTCGCTGTTCGTGTCGCTGTCCGCGACCGGCAGCGCAACGGTTACCTCGGCTGGCGTGTCAACCAGTTCGGCCGGCGAGTCAGCAGCAAGCGCCGCGGCCTCAGCGTCCGCCATCGCGCTATCCGCGAAATCGTTCATGGTGGGCACAACCTCAGCGTCATCGGATGGTCCGGCATCGCCGTTCGGTTCGATTTGGAAGTGATCTGAATTACTCATAACTGGTATGAGCTCCTTGCAGCCCTTACAACTTACCCTGTGCAGTGCTTCCCTGTTGACATATCATGTATACGTTTGCTGATACGTTTCAGCCAAACTGACGTCGGTAGTTGAATCGGGCGATGATGTACGATGCGTGTGGTCATATCAGTGCATGACAACCACGGTCAAAATGCGGTCAGGGAGTAAGCTGCACCATTTTAGCATGAGTTGCAAAAAATGTCAAGGGTTGCTGGTTTCGATACTCGGTTTACTTGCGCCTCAGCACGTTGCAGAATCGCGCAACTTGATGTATTATTCCTTGTGTAGTTTGTTTGGAAGGCCAAGCCCCTGGGAGAATAAGAGGCGTAGTGGACTTTTTTGTAACCAGAAGTGGCGCGCGCGTCACGGTGCGGCCCCTCACGAAGCGCGATGTGCCGTTGATGGTGGATTTGTTTTATCACCTCTCTGCCGATTCGTTATATCACCGCTTCCACATTGGGATGGATCGCCTGAGCGAGGTGGAGGTGAAGCGTCGCGCGCGCACTCTGGCGCAGGTAGACCAGGTGAATCAGGTGGCTTTGATCGCCTTGATTGAAGGCAAGCGTCGCGCCCAAACCGCCGTTGCGATTGCGCGCGCGCATCGTCTGCCTGGCAGCCTGGAGGCCGAGGCCGCGGTGGTAGTGCGCGACGATTTTCAGAACCAGGGAATTGGGCTGCAGCTGCTGAAGCGCCTGGTGAACGCGTCTGTCGCCGTGGGCATCGCCAGCTTCAAGGGCTATATCCAGGCCGAAAACAGGCACATGCTGCACCTTTTGAGTAAGATCGGCTTGCAGCATACCCAGGTCATTGAACATGCTGAGACCTATGTCCTGGTAGAGCTGCGCCCCGTGCCGTTGGATGGCGACGAAACGCCCGCCGCGGCCCAGGCGGTTGCTGTCACATAACCATGCGGGAGAAGGATGAATGAAGCATAGGCTGGTATTGATCGGATTTGGCACCGTGGGCCAGGGGCTGGCTGAAATTCTACTGAGGCGTGAACGTGAGCTGGATGCAGCCAGCGGCGTGCGCTTTGTGGTGGTCGCGGTGAGCGACCTGCTCAAGGGCAGCGTGTATCACCCGGACGGCCTTGATCTGGCCGAACTGCTCGATTTGGCGCGCACGGGACAGCGGCTGGATGCCTATGCTGATCGGTCGGGCGTTGTCAAGGGTTGGGACAGCCTGAGCACTATCGCCGCGGCGCAGGCGGACACGGTCGTGGAAGTGAGCTGGACCGACGTTCAGACTGGACAACCGGCCATCGCGCATGTCAAAGCGGCATTTGCCAGCGGTAAACACGCCGTTTTGACTAACAAAGGCCCGATCGCGCTTGCCTATCACGAGCTGCAGCAGGCTGCGGATGCCGCTGGCTGCCAGCTTCGGTTTGAGGGCACGGTGATGAGCGGCACGCCAGCCATTCGCCTGGGGCGGCAGGCTTTGGCCGGCTGCCAGATCAGCGAGATCAAAGGAATTCTGAATGGCACCACGAACTACATTCTAACCAACATGGAGGCGGGTGTTGACTACGCCGCGGCGCTGGCCGAGGCGCAGCGCCTGGGATACGCCGAAGCCGACCCCACGGCCGATGTCGAGGGCTTCGATGCCATGGCCAAGGTCGTCATCCTGGCCAATGTCATGATGGGCGCGCACGTTAGCCTGGGAACGGTCGTTCGGCAAGGCATCACAGGCCTCAACGGGGCTGATATTGCGGCCGCCAAACAAGCCGGCGAACGCTGGAAGCTCATTGGCCACGTCAAGCGGCAAGCCGATGGCGCAGTTTCGGTCAGTGTGCAGCCGATGCGCCTGCCGCTCCATCATCCGTTGGCCGGGGTGGGCGGCGTCACGAATGCAATTACCTTCACCACCGATCTGCTCGGCGATGTTACGCTGGTTGGACCGGGCGCCGGTCGCTACGAGACCGGTTTTGCAGTCTTGAGTGATCTACTGGAAATAGCCCATATGGGCAAGCGATAGCCTGCGCCATGTGAGCCACGTAATTCGACCGCGCAAGGAGAAGAGACAATGGCGTCATTCTTACCCAAAGGCCCGCTGCAAACCATTGAGCGCCACATTCTGGAGCAGCAGAAATTTTACCCTGAAGCGACCGGCACCTTAACCGGGCTTCTGTATGATTTGGCCCTGGCAGGCAAAATTATTTCCAGCCACATTCAGCGCGCGGGCCTGGCCGAGATTCTCGGCGCCACCGGCGATGAGAACGTGCAAGGGGAAGAGGTGCAGAAGCTCGATGAGTTTGCGCAGCGCACCATCTACCGCTTGAACGACCACACGGGACGCCTCGCCTGCATGGGCTCCGAAGAAGAACCTGACATCATCCCGATCCCGGAGCGTTTCCCGCAAGGTAAGTATGTTTTACTTTTCGACCCCCTTGACGGTTCCTCGAACATTGACTCTAACGTCAGCGTCGGCACCATCTTCTCGATCTACCGCCGTGTGACGACGACGGGTTCCGGCACCCTGGAGGATGTTCTGCAAGCAGGCAGCAAGATCGTGGCGGCGGGCTACATCATCTATGGCTCCAGCACGATGCTTGTTTACAGCACTGGTTATGGCGTTCACGGCTTCACCCTGGATCCTATGATCGGCGAGTTCCTGCTCTCGCATCCAGACATTCGCATCCCTGAGAAACCGAAGTATTACAGCGTCAACCAAAGCAACGAAATTTACTGGTCAGATGGGGTGCAGCGTTTTACGCGCTACGTGCAGGGGATGGACAACGGGTTCAAGGGGCTGTCTGCGCGTTACATCGGCTCCATGGTGGCCGATTTCCATCGCAACCTGCTGCAGGGCGGCATCTTCTACTACCCGGCCGATTTCAAAGACCCCCAGAAGCCCTCGGGCAAATTGCGGCTGCTCTATGAGTGTGCAC
>JBGAVB010000265.1:0-4257 GCA_044228345.1 Anaerolineae bacterium
TCCTGGATGGCGCGCCGTATGACACGACAGCGCAGTGCCTGGAAGATTCCGCGGTGGTCACGATTGCGCGCCGCGACTTCTTTGAGTTGGTTCAGCGCTATCCTGCACTCTCCATGGCTGTCATCGGAGAGCTGAGCCGGCGTCTGCGCAACGCGACCGACCTGGTGCGCAGCCTGGCTGTGGATCGAGTCGAGCAGCGCATTGCCCGTGTGCTGCTGAAGCTGGGCAATGCCACGGGCCGCGTCACGCCAGAAGGCCTGACCATTGACATTCCACTCACACGCCAGGACGTGGCGGACATGACCGGCACCACGGTTGAAAGCGCCATTCGCGTCATGAGCAAACTGCGCCGTCAGAACCTGATCACCACCCATCGCGGGCGCGTCGTCCTGACCAACGTCGCCGAGCTGCGCGTCGTCGCGGAGAAGTGGTAGACGCCAGCCGCCGATCGTCTTGTCAAATTCGGACAAAATCCAAGCCGCCAGCTATTGACAAATGCCCCTATTTGTGATATGATTCACATGCCGGTGAGTTTGGGTCTGTAACGGTTGAATACGCATGAGTCCGGATCGTATTGTGCAACCGGCGACGAGCAGTGGGGGGCTTGGAGTCAGTTGTGATCCAGGGTTGATGGGTCTTTCAAATTGTGAATGACCCGACTCAGTAGGTTGGTTAGGCACCTGTCTGTTCATCGGTACCTCCTTTCGGTGAATGCCCGGCGTTGGGGGACGCCGGGCATTTGCTTGGTCAGAACCAAAAAGCGCACCGTGTTGGTGCGCTTTCTCTTTCGTTCAGGCCAACTGGGTCATGCCGCCGCGCCGCACGCGCCGCAGAAGCGGTCGGTCGGCCGCAGCGGCTGGCCGCACTGGGCGCAGAAGCGCCGTGCGCTGGCGGCTGGCGCCAGCGACTGACCATTGGCGCGCTGAGCCGCGATTTCTGCTTCCAGGTGTTCTCCCAGATCAGCGGCCAGTAGAGGGCGGGCAGACGGTGAACGGCGCAGCGCAGCGATTTGCGCCTCGATTTCCTCATCGAGCGTCGCAGCCTGTCTCTGGCGCTGAACTTTGCCGGCCGCCTGCTGCTCGGCCTTGAAAGCGTCCAGCCTCTGCATGGCCTGCAGGGCTTGTTCACGCAGCCGCCGGTCGTAGACCGGAAAGTCTTCGGCCGACACCTTGCCGGTTTGCTGATCGAACTCCAGGTCTTTGATGGCCTTCAGCGCGGCATCTCGCTGCGCCGTCAGTTCGGCCATCACGTCCGTGCTGGTGGTCAATCCCTGGAGATAGCCAGCGCTGACCAACGGCCAGGCCACGATGGCGATCACGACCGCGGCAATCAACACCATCACAAGTGCAGTTATCAAGACAAGTCTCCTACGCGCCCTTGGGCTGCACGTTTGATGGGACAGAGGCTGAGGCGCGCATCGCCTGGGTGTGAGGCCAGAGCGATGTCAAAGTGCCCAAGGCCAAGACCAGTCCCCCCAGCCACAAGAAGATCATCAGGGGATTGACAAACACCTTGAACGACGCGCTCTCGCCGTTCCCCTCCCAACCGGCAAGCACGGCATACAGGTCCTCCGCGGGGAAGATCCGCAGGCCCACTTCGCTGGTCGGTTGGTCTGGCGTCTTGAAGTACAGGTTCTTCTGCGGCTGCACCACGCCGATATCTTTGCCGTCACGCGTTACCATGAGCGGAGCCAGCACTTCGGTGTGCGTGGGCTGCGGCACTTGACGTAGCCCCTGATAGGTCAGAACATAGTTCTTGATTGTGAGGCTTTCACCGCGTTTGAGGGTGCCCTGCGTTTCAAGTTGGAAAAAGGTGTTGCCGATGATGCCCAGGGCCATCATGATGATGCCCAGGTGTACGATGTAGCCGCCATAGCGGCGCTGGTTCTTCTGCGTCAGATTGATCAGCGCGCGCAGCCACGATTCGCCGGTAATGCGGCGTCTGGCGCCGGCGCCGCGCGCAAACTCCTGCACGATCGTTGCCAGCACAAACGTGCACAAGGCAAACCCCACCAGCGGCAGGGCGTCGCGGATGCCCAGGATGAAGAGCAAAACGGGGACGACGACTGTGGCCAGCAAGGGCCACTGAAAATTGGCGCGCAGCGCTTCACGCGTCGACCGCCGCCAGCCGAGCAGCGGCCCAGCGCCCATCAAGATCAACAGCACAATCAGGATGGGGCCATTGACTTTGTTGAACCAGGGCGCAGCCACGGAGATCTTGTTGCCGGTGAGCAGTTCGGAGAACATGGGGAACGTGGTCCCGAAAAACGTCGCAAAGGCGATGCCGACAAAGACGACGTTGTTGAACAAGAAGCCAGATTCCCGGCTGAGCATAGAGTCAAGCTCATTGTCGCTGCGCAGCATGGGGAGGCGATCGAGCAGCAGCCAAAGATAGCCGAAAATCGAGAGGGCAATGAAACTCAGGAAGATCGGGCCGACGTTGCTCAACGCAAACGCGTGCACGGACTCGATGACGCCGCTGCGTGTGATGAACGTGCCAATCAGAACCAGCTCATAGGTCAAGAAGACCAGGACCAGGTTCCACACCTTGAGCATGCCGCGGCGTTCCTGAATCACGATGGAGTGAAGAAAGGCTGTCGCCGTGAGCCAGGGCAAGAGGCTGGCATTTTCGACCGCATCCCACGCCCAATAACCGCCCCAGCCAAGCTCAATGTAGGCCCATTGACTGCCCATGAGAATGCCGAGCGAGAGAAAGAGCCAGGGGACGAGCGTCCAACGGCGGATGGATCGAATCCAGGTGTTGCCAAGCTGTTTGGTGGCCAGCGCGGCCACGGCAAAAGCAAAAGGCACGGCCATGCCCACATAGCCCAGGTAAAGGCCGATGGGATGGATGACCATCCAGTAGTTCTGCAGAAGAGGATTGAGCCCGGTGCCATCCGCAGGCACAAAGCCCAGTTTCTTGAACGGGTTAGCCGCAAAAATGACGATGACCAGGAAAAAGGCCGTGGTGGTAAGCAGGGTCGCGATGACATAGGGCATCAACTGGCGGTGCTGGTTGCGAAAACCGATCATGGCCAGGGTTGAATAGCCGGATAGAATCAGAGTCCAGAAGAGCAATGAGCCGGCCTGTCCGCCCCACAGGGCGGAGAATTTATAGAACACGGGCAAATTGCGTTCGACATGGCTGGCCACATATTCAAATTGGAATTGATTCGTCAGCAGCGCAATCCACAATAACACCGCGGCCGTCAACACCAGGGCTGCAACGACAAAAACCGCGTTGCGCGCGCTGGCGACAATCGCCAGATCATCACGGCGGGCGCCAATCATGGCGAGGGCAACACCGATGATAGCAACCACCAATGCCAGGGCAAGCACGGGAAAGCCCAAGTCTAGTAACATGCGAACATCTCCTTTGCTGAGCAGCAATCGCTCATTTGCAGCTTCCACCCGCGGTCAACTGATCCAAGCAGGCGCGCAGCTCTGAATCGGACAGAGGGCCAATTTTGAACCAATCCACCGTTCCGTCAGGTTTGATAAAGAAGGTTTCGGGTACGCCCTGGATGCGATAGCGTCGCGCGATCTCGCTGCGGAGGTCTGGTCCGTTGGGATAGGTAATTTTGAACTGCTGCAGGTAACGCATGGCCGCCGGTTCCTGGTCCAGGTAATCGGCGCCAATAAAGACAACATTCTTGTCCGCGTAGTCTACAGCCGCCTGTTGCAGCGTCGTCGCCTCTTCCTTACAGGGATCGCACCAACTGGCCCAGAAGTTGAGAACGACGTGTTTGCCTTTCAAATCCTGCAGGGCTACTTTGTCGCCCAGGTCGCCCTGGAAACCACGAAAGAGCGCCAGGGTGAAATCGGGCGCCTGGCCGCTGGATGGCCGCGGCGCTTCCCGCTTGGCTACCAGGGCATAGGCAAAGAAGGCAATGAAAAGCACAGCAATGCCAATCACCGCCCAACGCACGGCCTGACCGCTCGAGCTGCGCGTGGGGGATGAATCGAGTGATGAGTTAGTCAATCTTCTTCAACTCCTCTTGTAAGCGGCTCAATTGCTCAGCCGGCAGGTCAGAAAGATGGGACGCCGGGCCAACGGCGGCCGCGGCCCGCGGTCGCCTGGTCCAACGGCGCAGGATGTAGAAGACCCAGGCCGCGCCTAGAATGACGGCGGCAAACGGAAGCACCCACGCCAACCAGTTGAAACCCTGGCGGGGCGGCTCGCCCAAAACTTGGGGGCCGTACTGCTCAATGAAGTAGGCGCGGATTTCGTCAGCGTTGGCGCCAGCCGCCAATTTCT
>JBGAVB010000266.1:0-4228 GCA_044228345.1 Anaerolineae bacterium
TGTTACGCCGGATTTTGCTAGCTCGAGCTGGACGCGGTGGCGAAACCGGCCTGTCGTATGTCCTACCCCGGAGCGGGTTTCCAGCCGTACCCTGGGTTTGCCTTCAGTGTCCGCTCGCTGGTCCAGAAACGCTTTGAGGTGATCCTTCAGCGCGGCCTCGGTGTCTCCCTCCACCAGTAATACGATGGTCATGGCCGGCCTCCCAGGTTGCCCATGCGCCACAGGTCGCCCAAGGTGTACTCCTCCAGCCAGCCTGCGATATCCATCTCGTTAGCCCAGGTCAGGCTGGTTTGGCCCTCGGCTTTTTCGACGACCAGCACCTCCTTTGGCTCCAGCCAATGGATCAAGTCAGGCGAGTGTGTGGCAACAATGATCTGCCGGCCGGCGGAAACGTCCTGCAACAAGGCTGCCAAAAGCTTCAGCAACTCCGGATGTAAACTGACTTCTGGCTCATCCATCAGCGTGAGTGCCGGGGCTGATGGAGACAAGAGGATCGTGACCAGCCACAGGAAGCGCAAGGTCCCCTCAGACAGTTGGCTGGGATAGAGAGGATCATGCAGATTGCGCTCGTACCAGGCCAGTGTGACCTGCCCGGCGCCTACGACAGGAAATTCGATCTGCCGGAACTCCGGAAATCCCTGTCTCATCACGGCTTCGATACGGTCGTACAGGGCTGGATGCAGCGCCCGGATGTTGTATAGGGCTGAGTATAGGTTTTCACCGTTGGATCCCGGACGCGTGGTTGGTGTGAGAGCCTGCGGTAACCGGATGATAGACCTCGGGCCTACATCCAAAAAACTGTAGTGTCCAGTGCTTGCCAACAGGTTGCGGAGTTGTTCTGGTTCCTGGTACATTTTGGGAACCTGGGCCAGAGCTAGTTCAGAGGTGACATAATCCCAGTTCGGGCTAATGAGTTCCTGCGTGTCAGGGTCGAAATACTGGATTCGACCGCGTTCCGCAATCATATACTTCATGGGGTCTGGCAACCAGGGCTTTGAATGCCATGTCAACCGCTCTGATTCAATTGCATAACCGATTTGTTCCGCTGCCAACTCCACGCTGTAGATCAGCGGCTCACTTGACCTGGTGCTTTCGGCAGCGAGTTCCAGGGAAATTTTCATGCGGCTCTCTTCCCGCTCCACAGCCCCCTTGCTGATAACCGCAAGGATTCCCCCGCGTCCTTCAAGATAGGTCGCCAATTCCTGCTGGCTGGCGCGCTGCAGAAGCTGGAAAACCTCCAGTACAGCCGTCTTGCCTGCGCCGTTGGGGCCGATCATCACGGTGAGATCTGGAATCATGACTGTGACATCAACCAAACTTCGGAAATTCTGAACGCATAGACGGCTTGGTTTCATCAGTGTCTCCTATGATGTGATGCCCATAGGGCTTACGCACTTGATCGGTTGAGTTGGCCCGATAGATTTCGATACGGTATGGTCACATTATAGCACAAACTGCTCATTCTTCTGTTGGCAGCACTCGAGAGCGTCACGGCTTGGGCAAACGCACGCCTTGCGGTATAATCGTCCTCTTGGAAATCAGGGGCCAAAGGAGAGAGTCGTGCTTTCACGTTTATTCAAGCGGCCGGAAGATCGCCAGGCCGAGCAGGAAAAGGTGCAGGAGAGCCTGGCCAAGACCCGACGCGGTCTCTTTGGCCAAATCGGCGGCCTGTTCCAGGCCAATGAGCTGACCGAGGAAACCTGGGATGACCTGGAAACGCTGCTCATTCAAGCCGATGTCGGCGGCGAAACGTCGGCCAAGCTGGTGGAACGCATGCGCAAACGCGTGCAGACGCTGGGCATCAAGCGCGCCGCAGATGCGCGGGCGATCTTCGAGCAGGAGCTGATTCGGCTGCTCAATGAGCACCGGCCGCCCAAGGATGACATGGAACGCCTGCTGACGATTATTATGGTCGTGGGCGTCAACGGCTCCGGCAAGACGACCAGCATCGGCAAGCTGGCGCGGCTGTACAAACAAGCCGGCTATAAGGTGGTCATTGCCGCGGCCGATACGTTCCGCGCCGCCGCGGTTGAGCAGCTCGTCATTTGGGGCGAACGCGCCGGCGTCGAGGTGATCAGCCAGGGGCCGGGCGCTGATCCGGGCGCGGTGGTCTATGACGCGATCCGCGCCTGCCAGGAGACGCGCCGCGCCGATGTGCTGTTGATTGACACGGCCGGGCGCCTGCACACGAAGTACAACCTGATGAAGGAATTGGAAAAGGTGCGCAATGTCTGCGCCACCCGCGTGCACAAGGCGCCGCATGAGGTGCTGCTGGTGCTGGACGCGAACACGGGCCAGAACGCGATTCCGCAGGCCAAGCACTTCAAGGAAGCCACGCAGTTGACCGGGGTCATTCTGACCAAGCTGGACGGCACGGCCAAGGGCGGCGTGGTCTTCGCCATCGGCGAGGAGCTGGCCCTGCCGGTGCGCTTCGTCGGCACCGGGGAAAAGATCACCGACCTGGCCGAGTTCAACGCCGAGGCCTTTGTGGCTGGCCTGTTCGAGCGATAAGACAATTAGCAAAAGACTGAACACATAGAAACGAGGAACCATAAATGATGCAAGATCTCACGCTGCGCCTGGACAAACTCGATGCCCGCTTCGAGTCAATCTGGAGGCGGCTTTGACTTAGACGAAAAGTCTAGGCGAGTCGCAGACCTGGATCAACAATCGCAGGCGCCTGATTTTTGGAACGATGGCCTGGTCGCGCAAAAGCAGATGCGCGAGCTGGCCGATCTGCGCCAGCAGGTCGAGAGCTGGACAGCCCTGCGCCAAGAGGTGCAGGACGCGCGCATCATGCTGGAAATGGCGCAGGCTGAGGAGGATGAAGACACCGGCGCCGAGCTGGAGTCCGAGTTGGATCGGCTGCAAAAGGTGCTGGAGGACCGCATCTTCCAACTGGCCTTGTCAGGCAAACACGATCACAACGATGCCATTCTGGCGATCCACGCGGGCGAAGGCGGCACCGAAGCGCAGGATTGGGCCAGCATGATGCTGCGCATGTACTTGCGTTGGGCGGAGCGCCGTGGCTATAAGGCCACCATCACCGACCAAACGGAAGGCGACACCGCGGGCGTGAAGAGCGTCTATGTGGAAGTGATGGGCGATTACGCGTATGGCTACCTGAAGGCCGAAAAGGGCAATCATCGCCTGGTGCGCATCAGCCCATTCGACGGCTCGGCCCGGCGCCACACGTCATTCGCCAAAGTCGAAGTGATGCCGATCCTGGACGACGATATCGAAATCAAGATCAGCCCGAACGACATTCGCATGGACTTCTTCCTCTCCGGCGGCGCTGGCGGGCAGAATGTGCAGAAGAACTCGACGGCTGTGCGCATCACGCACATTCCCAGCGGTATCGTGGTGACGTGCCAGAATGAACGCAGCCAATTGCAGAATCGCGAGTCCGCGATGCGCGTGCTGCGCGGCAAGCTGTATGAAATCGAACGGCAGAAGAACGAGGCCGAACGGGTGGAAATCAAAGGCGACCTGGTGCATGCCGGTTTTGGCAGCCGCATACGCTCCTACGTCCTTCATCCCTATCAGATGGTCAAAGATGAGCGCACCGGCCTTGAAACCAGCGCTACCCAGGCTGTGCTCGATGGTGAAATTGACGGGTTCATTGACGCCTGGCTGCGTCAACAGGTGGGCGACGAAGAATAGGCCATGCAACGCTACCGCGACCTCTATCAGACTCAACTGAGCGCGCCTACCTACCTGAGCATCGGCAATTTCGACGGGGTTCATGCCGGTCATCAGGCCCTGCTGCAGCAGATGCTGGCCGCCGCGCACCAGGCCGGCGCGCAGGCCGGCATCCTGACTTTCGATCCGCACCCGCGCGAGGTGCTGCGGCCTGACCAACCCCTGCCCAGCCTCTCCACGCTCGACGAGCGCCTGGCGCGGCTTGAGGCGCTGGGCCTGGATTTCGTCGTCGTGCAGCCCTTCAGCCGCGCCACGGCGCAGGTGACGGCGACCGAATTCGCCACGCTCCTCGTCAATCACCTGCGCGTGCGTGCACTGTGGGTCGGACCGGACTTTGCCCTGGGGCACAAGCGCCAGGGCACGGTGCCTTTTCTGCGCGAACTGGGGCAAAGCCTGGGCTTCACCGTGCAGGTGGCGGCCGCGTTTTGGCAGGATGGTCATGAGGTGCGCAGCGGCGCGATTCGCCGCCTGATCGAGAGCGGCGATGTGCGCACGGCCGCCCGCCTGTTGGGCCACCCTTACACCC
>JBGAVB010000267.1:0-4228 GCA_044228345.1 Anaerolineae bacterium
CTGCAGTGTCATCAAGGTCAGCGAGCTGAGCAACGCTGTTTCGAGCGGACGCCCGGCTGACCCCTGTCGCCTCTCTACGTCGTGAGCCTGCGGGCAGCGCTGGCCAGCTTTGGGCGGTGCACAAACGGCGCGTCAGCGCCTGGCGGCCCAGGTTGCAGCAGCCGTCCCCAAACCGCCCGGCGACTGCGGATGGCTGCTAAATCAACCAGGATTGAACAAAAGGGCCGGACTCAGCGTCTTGGGTCTGTCCCTGGCGCGTCGGCCGCCATGCTGCCAATGACCGATGAGCGCCGAGAACGAGTGACCACGAGGAGAATTAACCATGATGAGCAGACAGTGGAGTGCCTTCAAGATGTTTACGATTGCCAATGTCCTGGCGCTCGCCCTGGGCGCCTGCACCTTCCAGCCCCCCACAAGCGGCGACGCCCGTCAACCGAACAAGCAGACCGGCTGCCCCACGCCGACGGCCCTGGCCAGCGCAGCCCTGGACGGGCAAGAGAGCGCGCAGGCCAGCATCAGCCCGGCCGGCGCGCAAGAAGCGATCACCGACAGCGCGTCAGCCGATCAGCTCAGCCCGGCCGAGCGCGAAGCCATGCTGGATCGAGTCAACCAGGGGCCGGCGCGGCCCGAACTGACCAATGGGGCCTCGGTTCCCCCAGCGCCCGGCTCCGAATCTCGCCCCGGCGACGACGCCGCGACCACGAATCTTGAGGTCGCTCCCACGCCAACGCCATGCAGCTAATGCCGCGCGCGTGCTGGCGCCGGCGCCTGGTGCGCTGTGAGCATACCTAGCGCCATAATTTGGCGGTTGTCCTAGTCCATGCTATAATCGGCGCTTGTGCGTCAGCACGGCAAAAAATCATTTGCAAAGTCTGACCCGGCGGCCCATGCCACCGGGTTCCGCTTGTCATTAAGGGCCTGCAATCGTCGGGACTGCAAGCGTCAAGGACCATTCGGCAGTTAGATGCAAACTGAGCGACGCAAGACAAACCATTGCAACGATGAATTGTAGGGATAAGAGGGAAGGGCCATCATGACGAATCCTTTGATGCTTTCTGTTGAGCAGGAGCAGCTGCGCAGCGGTGTACCGGGGCTGCGCATTGGCGACACGGTTAAAGTGCACCAACGCATCGTGGAAGGCAACCGCGAGCGTATCCAGGTTTTCCAGGGTGTCATCATGCGCATGCACGGCGGCGGCGTCAACGCCACGTTCACCGTACGCCGTATTGCCTCGCACGGCATTGGCGTGGAGCGTACGTTCCTGTCGAACTCGCCGCGCTTGGACAAGATTGAAGTGCTGCGACACAGCAAAGTGCGCCGCGCACAACTGTACTTTCTGCGGGACCGCCGCGGCAAGTCGGCCCGTCTGCGCGAACAGCGCGACTAGGGCATTGCTGCCGCTCGTTCACCGGCGTGCGGAGTGCGACCCACTTCGCCACGCGTGAGGGCGCAGGGATTTTTCCCTGCGCTTTGTTTTTAGGAGTCGCGCGCATGCCCGACTTGAGCGAAGAAAAACGACTCTGGCAGCAAGGCTTCGGCCGCGTGGCCGGTGTGGATGAAGTGGGGCGCGGGGCGCTGGCCGGGCCCGTGGTGGCCGCGGCCGTCGTCCTGCCGATCATGGATCACGTGCCATCGGCGCTGATCGAAGTCAACGACTCGAAGCAATTGAGCGCGCCGAAGCGCCTACGCTTGTTTGATGTGATTTGCCAGGCGGCGTGCGGCATCGGGGTCGGCAGCGTCTCCGCGGCCGACATTGACGTGATCGGCATTGCGGCCGCGACGCGCCGCGCGATGACCCAGGCGTTGACGCAGTTACAGGCCAGCGGCATCGCAGCCGATTTCCTATTGATTGATTTCCTGACGCTGGCCCTGCCGTTGCCGCAGAAAGGGATCGTGAGGGGCGACTGTCGCTCCCTTTCCATTGCTGCCGCGTCCATCGTGGCCAAGGTGGCACGCGACCGTTGGCTGATCGCCCTGCATGGCGACTACCCGGCGTATGATTTCCAGCACAATAAGGGTTACGGCACCGCAGCGCATTTACAGGCCCTGGCGACGATGGGGCCTTGCCCTGAACATCGGCGCAGTTTCGGCGGCGTGCTGCAAACGCCGCTGCCGCTGGCGGCCGGCGGCGCAGAGCAGATCGTATGACGACCGCCAGACAAGGCTTGGGCGCGCGCGGCGAACGCCTGGCGGCCGCGGAATTGCAGCGCCTGGGTTATGTCATCCAGGCCTTGAATTGGCGCTGCCGTTTCGGCGAAGTGGATTTGATTGCGCAGGACGACGCGGGCCTGGCCTTCGTCGAGGTGCGCACCCGCCGCGGCGAGCGGTTCGGGTCGCCCGAAGAATCGGTGACGACAGCCAAGCAGGCGCGCTTGGTGGCCGCGGCGCAAAGTTATGTGCAAAGTACAGGCTGGGAAGGCGCGTGGCGCATTGATGTGGTGGCTATTGTGCTCGACCGCGCCGGCCATGTGCAGCGGATCACGGTGCTGAAGAATGCCGTCGGCGACTGAGCCGGCGGATGCGCGGCCGCCGCTGATCGCCGTGGTGGGGCCGACCGCAGTCGGCAAGACGGCGTTGGCGATCCGCCTGGCGCTGGCGCTTGACGGCGAAATCGTTTCCGCGGACTCGCGCCAGGTCTACCAGGGCATGGACATTGGCACCGCCAAGCCAACCGCCGCGGAACAGGCGCTGGTCCCGCACCACCTGCTTGACATCGCGCCGCCAGAACATGCGCTGACCCTGGCCGAGTTTCAGGGCCTGGCCTATCAGGCCATCGCGGAGATTCAGCGGCGGGGGCGCGTGCCCTTCCTGGTTGGCGGCAGCGGGCAGTATGTGCGGGCCGTCTTGGAAGGTTGGACCGTCCCTGCGGTGGCGCCTGATTTGGAGCTGCGCGCACGCCTGGAAGCGGATGCTGGTCGCCTGGGCGCTGAATCGTTACATGCCCAATTGGCCGCGCTTGATCCGCCGGCGGCGGCGGCGATTGATGCGCGCAATGTGCGCCGCGTCATTCGAGCGCTGGAAGTTTGCTTGACCACCGGTCAGCCGATCAGCCGCCTGCAGATGCGACAGCCGCCGCCCTACCGCATCTGGCAGTTGGGGCTGACCAGGCCGGCGGCTGATTTGTACGCGCGGCTGGATGCCCGTGTGGACACCATGCTGGCGCAAGGCCTGGTGGCCGAAACTCAACGCGTGCGTCAGCGCGTGCTGGCGCTCGGACTATCAGCCGACCAGCCAGCGCTGACGGGCCTGGGCTACCGTGAAATTGGGCAATACTTGTCCGGCGAATTGAGCCTGGACGCCGCGGTGATGGAGATCAAGCGCAATACGCGGCGCTTCGTCCGTCAACAGCGCAATTGGTTCCGCACGAGCGATCCGGCGATTCATTGGGTCGAGGCCGAACCCGATCCAACCGTGCGCATCATCGCCGAGATTCGGTCGTGGCTGACTAACAATCAAGAAGAAGCATGGCTAAACAGCAGATGAAAGGAAGTCGAGCATGATTGCTCCCCAGAAAGTAGCGGCGCCCTGCCCCTATTGCCGGGCGACCGTTCCGGTTGAGGTTCACAGCATTGTGGATGTCGGTCAAGATCCGAATCTGAAGAACCAGTTCCTGTCAGGCCGTCTCAATTCCGCGACCTGCCCAAACTGCCGGCGCACTTTTCAAGTCGGCGGCGCCCTGCTCTATCACGACGGCAGCAAGGATTTCCTGGGGATCTATCTGCCGCACGAGGTCAACCTGGCAAACAAGGATCGGCAGCGCATCATCGGCGACCTCAACCGGCGCCTGATGGACAGCTTGCCGCCTGCGCAGCGACGCGCCTATCTCTTCCAACCGAAAGAGTTTATCACGCTCAACGGGATGGTGGAAGCGATCCTGGCCGCCGACGGCATCACGCCAGAGATGCAGCGCGTCCAGCGTGAGCGCATGCAGCTGCTGGAAACCATTCTGCGCGGCGCGACGACTCCAGACGCCTTACAGTCCATGGCCAAGGAGTACGACGCCAAACTGGACTTCGAGTTCTTCAGTATGCTGGCGGCGATGGCGGAACAGTACGCGGCCGACGGCGACGCGCAATCGGCCAACCTGTTTGCCGCGTTGTATCAGCAGTTGTTGCCTTTCACCTCGTTTGGCGCCAAGGCCAAAGCGCAGCAGGATGCGATCGGCCAGATCAACCAGCAAACGACACGCGACGAACTGCTCGACATGATGGTGGCCGGAGGAGACGAT
>JBGAVB010000268.1:0-4216 GCA_044228345.1 Anaerolineae bacterium
TCACTGCCATACGGCTGAAAGCGTTGAACCGGCGAAGCCGATGGATCTCGCGGCCTTATTGGATGAGATTGCCCGGTTAGTAAATGCACCAAGCGTTCGTGAGGGTTATGACTAATAAAGTAATTTATTCCATGGTCGGCGTCGGGAGAGTCTACCCGCCGAACAAACAAGTCCTGCGCGATATCAGCCTGGGCTATTTCTATGGCGCCAAGATCGGCGTCATCGGCCTCAATGGCTCCGGCAAGAGCACGCTCCTGCGCATCATGGCGGGCGTGGAGCAGGAATACGTTGGGCAGACAGTGCTGTCGCCTGGCTATCGTGTGGGCTTCCTGGAGCAGGAGCCGCAGCTCGACAACACGAAAACCGTACGCCAGATCGTGGAAGAAGGCGTCCAGCCGGTCGTGGATGCCCTGCGCGAATTCGATGAGATCAACGGCCGCTTTGCGGATGACCTGACCGCGGATGAGATGGACGCCCTGCTGCAGCGCCAGGCCGAGGTGCAAGACAAGTTGGACGCCATGAATGCGTGGGACCTGGACAGCCGCCTGGAGTTGGCGATGGATGCCTTGCGCTGTCCGCCGGGAGAAACGCCGGTCCATGTCCTTTCCGGCGGTGAACGGCGGCGGGTCGGGCTGTGCCGGCTGCTCCTGCAGGCGCCAGACATCCTCTTGCTCGATGAGCCGACCAATCACCTGGACGCGGAATCGGTGGCCTGGTTGGAGAAGCACCTGCAGCAGTACCCCGGCACGGTGATTGCGGTCACGCATGATCGCTACTTCCTGGACAATGTGGCCGGCTGGATCCTGGAGTTGGATCGCGGGTATGGCATCCCCTGGAAGGGCAACTATTCCTCCTGGCTGGAGCAGAAGCAGCAGCGCCTGGCGCAGGAGGAAAAGACCGCGTCGCAACGGCAGAAGACCTTGCAGCGCGAGCTGGAATGGCTGCACATGTCGCCCAAGGCGCGCCAGGCCAAAGCCAAGGCGCGCGTCAATCGCTATCAGGAACTGCTCACCCAGGACCCGGAACGCGCACGCGAGGAGCGCGAGATCTACATACCACCCGGCCCGCGCCTCGGCGACGTGGTCATCCGCGCGCAGAACGGCGCCAAAGGTTATGACGACCGTCTGCTGTTCGAGAATCTAACCTTCGATGTGCCGCCGGGCGCGGTGGTGGGCATCATCGGCCCCAACGGCGCGGGCAAGACCACGCTCTTCCGCGCCATCGTGGGACAAGAAACCCTGGACGCGGGCACGCTGACGGTCGGCGCCTCGGTCAAGCTGGCCTATGTGGATCAAACACGCGAAAACCTCGACCCAGAGAAAACCGTGTGGGAAGAGCTGAGCGGCGGACAGGACAGTATCCAGCTTGGCGACCGCGCCATCAACTCGCGCGCCTACTGCGCGCGCTTTGGTTTCAGCGGCAGCGACCAGCAGAAGAAGGTGGGCGCGCTGTCTGGCGGCGAACGTAATCGCGTGCACCTGGCGACGCTGTTGAAATCAGGCGCCAATGTCATTCTGCTGGACGAACCAAGCAACGACCTGGATGTGAACACCCTGCGCGCGCTGGAAGATGCTATCGAGGGCTTTGGCGGCTCCGTGCTGGTCATTTCGCACGATCGTTGGTTCTTGGATCGCGTGGCAACGCACATCCTGGCTTTTGAAGGCGACAGTCAGGTCTACTGGTACCCTGGCAACTACAGCGATTACGAAGCGGACCGCCGCAAACGCCTGGGCGCGGCGGCGGAACGCCCTCATCGCGTGACTTACCGCAAACTGCGCCGGGCCTGAGTCCATTCCACGACGCAACGACAAGAGGCGGCCTCCTGACGAGACCGCCTCTTGCTTGTTCGGTGCTTAACATTGCGGGAGATCAAAGCTGGCGCTTGTTACCAGCCAATCTGCGGGGTGCTTCAAAAACCATCAAGCGCTCTTGTTCGGGAGGCTGTGATTCATTCCTGATCACAGCCCTATCTTCGCGCCCGAAGATGACGATGAATATGACGAACATGGTCAGTCCAGGTTCTGTTATGTAGCTGTTATACGGGCCTCACGGTAGAACTCTTGCCCCGCCTGGTCATGGCCATCAGGCTGTGCGGCCAGCTCTTCAGTCGCAAACTGCTCAATGTAGGCCAACGATTGATGGCGAAAGTAGGTGTTGTACAGCTCCGCGTAATGGCCGCCGCGCTGCAAGAGATCGTCGTGGCGCCCTTCTTCGATGATTTCACCCTGGCGCATGACAATGATGCGATCGGCATATTTGACGGTCGAGAGGCGGTGCGCAATCACGATGGCGGTGCGGTCCGCCATGATCGTTTCCAGGCCCTCTTGAATCTGCGCTTCGGTGAACGGATCCACGCTGGCCGTCGCTTCATCCAGGATGAAGATGGCCGGGTTCTTGAGCAGAACCCGCGCCAGGGCCACCAACTGGCGTTGACCCATTGACAGGTTGGCGCCGCGCTCGCCCACGTCGGTGTGTAAGCCATAGGGCAGGTCGTTGAGCCAATCGCCATGACTGATGCCCATCGCCGCCTGCTTGATCTCGTCATCGGACGCGGCCGGGCGGCTGTAGCGGATATTGTCGCCCACGGTGCCCGAAAACAAGAATGGGTCCTGCGGCACCAGGCCGATATGCGCGCGGTAGCTTCCCAGGTCGAAATGGCGGATATCGCGACCATCCACCAGCAGTTGGCCGCCCTGAAATTCATAGAAACGCGTGATCAGCTTGGCGATGCTGCTCTTGCCTGCGCCGGTGTGTCCCACCAGCGCCACCGTCTCGCGCGGGCGAATGGTCAGCGAGAAAGCCGGCAGCACGGTTTCTGTACCGGTGTAGGTAAAGCGCACGTTGCGAAACTCGATCTGCCCGGCGAGCTGGGGCACCGGCTCGGCGGCCGTCTGCACCACCTTGGGCGCGGCGTCAATCAAGGCAAAGACGCGCTCGGCCGCGGAGAGGCCGTCCTGGAACTGGCTCCAAAACGAGGCGATATTGATCAACGGCCACCAGAAGAAGCCCACCGCTTGCATGAACAGATACCAGTTGCCTGGGCTGACCGCGCCGTCGCGCGTGGCCTGGCCGCCCAGGTAGAAAAGGAGCGCGACGCCCAAGCCGGAGGAGATGCCCATGATCGGGAAGATCGTGTTGAGCGTGAGGCCGCGGCGCACGCCCACCTGGTAGGCCTGGCGATTGTTCGCGCTGAAGGTCGCGTACAGGGCCGGCTCCTGGCGAAAGCTCTTGGCGACCATGATGCCGCTGATGGATTCCTGGATCTGGGCGTTGATTTTGGCTGTCACGCGGCGCGCCCGCTGCGTCACCGCGCGCGCAATGCGGCGAAAGCTCAGGGCAATGATCGCGGCCACGGGCGCCATACCGAACAGCAGCAGCGTCAGCCAGCGATCAATGCGCAGCAGCCAGACGGCCAAAAACAGCACCACGAGCACCTGACTGATCAGGTTGGTCGTCAGCGTGACCACTTCGGAGAAATCTTGGGTGTCCGAGGTGACGCGGCTGACCACCTTGCCTGAGGGATGTTCGTCATAGAATGACATGTCGTGCTGAATGGTGGCATCGAAGACGTCCTGACGCAGCTTGAGCACGACATTGCCCACGACGCGCGCCGAGAAGAGCTGCTGAATGTAATTGAAAGTCCACGCCGTCACCCCCAGCAAAAGGATGCCGCCGGCAAAGAGCAGCAGTCTTTCGTTGGAGAACTGGCGCGCCAGGCCGTCAATCGCACGGGCGATGATGATCGGCCCGCCGCTGCCCGCCGCCGAGTTCAGTGTAATGGCCGCGGCAATCAACAGCATCGCTCGCGCATACGGGCGGAAATAGCTGGCAATGCGCCGAATCAGCTCGCGATCGGTGTAGTTGCGGTCGTAGGCCTCACTATCGAGGCCGTCAAGAATGAAACCCATAGTCCAACTTCTTTCGGCAGATCTGAGATGTCCCGCAGCTGGTTGCTTTGAATCAATCTATTGAGCGCATAAGAGTCATATTGAAATGGGCGACCGCGTCAACGGTAACTCATGGCTTGTTGATTCGCCTGCATAGATTTTGCTCAGGTGAAACAGGAGATACTTCTGGTTCAAACCATGATCGCGATGGAGCAGCAATTTGCGGCCTCGGCAGGGTTCAAGCTCCGATGAAGCCATCACTTCAAGTGTAGAAGGCTCAATGGCGAGAATACCCAGGTCCATCATGCAATGGTGGTTGGGACACAAGG
>JBGAVB010000269.1:0-4192 GCA_044228345.1 Anaerolineae bacterium
ACAAAGGCATTGACTTCGCCTTTGCGCTGGTGCGCCTGCGCATCCTCAGTCCGACCGGCGAGGGCAGCTACACCTTCGCCATCGGCTTCTACGTCATTTTCGAAATTCTCGTGCGTTTCGGCCTGGGCACCCTGCTGACGCGCGAGGTGGCGCGCGACCGCACGCAGGCCAACCGCTACCTGCTCAATGTCACCGTGCTGCGCGGCTGGCTGTGGCTGGCGTCCCTACCCATCCTGGCCGCGGTCATGCTGGCCTATGGCGCCTGGGGTGGACTGACGCGTGAAGAGGGGCTGGCGATCGGCTGTTTTGCCCTGGCTTTGCTCTTCGCTGCTATCGCCGACGGCATCAGCGCGGTGTTCAATGCCTTCGAGCAGATGGAGTACCCCTCGGGCATCTCGTCGGCGATTGCGTTGAGCAAGGTGGCGCTGGGCGCGCTCGTGCTGCTGCCGCCGCTCTCGTGGGGTTTCGTGGGCCTGGCCGGCGTCTCAGTGGTCATGAACCTGGTGCAGGTCTTCTGGCTGCTGGCCCTCATGCGCAGCAAACTGCCGTTGGCGCCGGCCACGCGCCGCGACCTCGATCCGGCCTTGCAGCGCCGCATGTTGACCGATTCGCTGCCGCTGATGCTCAACCACCTGCTGGCGCACATCTTCTTTCGCCTCGACGTTTGGATTCTCAAGCCGCTGGCGGGCGCGGTTGCGGTGGGGCTGTACGGCGCGGCCTACAAGTACATTGACGGCCTCAACGTCATTCCCTCGTATTTTACGCTGGCGATCTTCCCCTTGATGTCGCGCTATGCGCAGGCCGATCAAGGCAACGGCGGGCGCACCACACTGCTGCGTTCCTACGTGGTGGCGCTGCGCCTGCTCGGCCTGGTCAGCCTGCCCATCGCCATCATGGTGACCTTCATCGCCACGCCGTTGATCGCCATCCTGGGCGGCGCGGGCTATTTGCCGGGCGCGGCTGTGGCGCTGCAACTGCTCATCTGGTCCATTCCGATCGGCTTCACCAACAGCGTCACCCAGTATGTACTGATTGCCGTAGACCAGCAGCGTTTTCTGACGCGGGCTTTCATCCTGGGCGTAATCTTCAACGTCGCGGCCAATCTGATCCTCATTCCGCGCTTCAGCTTCTACGCCGCGGCCGCCATCACCGGTCTGTCAGAATTGGCGCTGTGCATTCCCTTCATGCTCAGCGTTCACCGGCACGTGGGGCCGCTGCCATGGGGTCAGATTGCCGGGCGGCCGCTGCTGGCCGGACTGGGCATGGCCGCGGCGCTGGCCGGCGCGCAGGCGCTCGGCTGGCCCCTGCTGGTGCAGATCATCGTGGGCGCGCTGGCTTACCTGGTCATTCTGATCCTCAGCGGCGCCTTCAACGACCCTGACATGCAGACGGTGCGACGGGCTTTACCCTTTGGCCGCGCAAGGGCTGCAGATGGGGCGCCGTGAGGATGCCGCGCCGCGTTGATCAGAGGCGGTCTTGCTCCCAGACAGAGCCGCGTTGGGACG
Source organism: Anaerolineae bacterium (assembly GCA_044228345.1). Classification (GTDB taxonomy): domain Bacteria; phylum Chloroflexota; class Anaerolineae; order SSC4; family Amarolineaceae; genus Amarolinea. The sequence continues at coordinate 1,506 of JBGAVB010000269.1, forward strand.
CTGCGGATGGCGAAGACGCGGCGCATCACCTTCCTGAGTCCGACCGATCATTCCCGCCAGCGCGCTGCGTGCACGGTGCAGCCGGCTCTTGACCGCGCTGACCGTGGAGGCGGTCGCCGCGGCAATTTCCTCATAAGACAAGTTGTACCAGTAACGCATCACCAGCACGCTGCGGTCCTGTGCAGAGAGGGCGTTCAGCAGCGCCTGAATGTCGCCTTCTTGCTCGCGGCGCATGGCGCTCTCCTCGGGTGTGGGGGCCGGACTGCGCCAGGCTGCGGTGTCCAGGACCGGTTCGTCGTCTAGCGAGAGCCAATTCAGCCGCCGGCGGCGTAAGCGGTCAATGCAGTAGTGATGGGCAATCGAGAACAACCAGGTCTTGAACGGCCGCGCGGGGTCGTAGCTGTCCAGCCGTGCATAGGCGCTCAGGAAAGCCTCTTGCGCTGCCTCTTCAGCGTCATGGGGATTGCCCAGGATGCGATAGCACAGGTTGAAGATCGGCGCCTGGAATGCCTCAACCAGCGGGGAGAAGGCGCGGCAGTCGCCGCGGCGGGCGCGCTCAATCGCGGCAGGATCAGAATCGCCAGGCAGGATAGAAAGCATTGCGGAATCCTCTCTCTTGATAGGCCTATGCGGAGCCGCTGGCCTCAGGCCTCTCGGCCAACATCAACGTCTTGAGCACAGCCAGGGCTTCCTCAGGAAGCGCGCCTTTGTAGACGAACGTGGCATTGAGTCGCTGAGCCATGACGATGTCATCAGCGTTCACACTCATCAAGGCCAGGCGGACGCCGGTTGAGCGATCCAGCAGGGCTGTGATATCTGCCGTGTTCAGGCCAGGCAGATGGCAGTCCAACAGCAGTGCGTCAGGTTTGAGCGCAGCCAATTGGCGCTCCAGCGAGGCGCGATCCCATGCTTCGCCCGCGCAAGCTACTGCCAATTTGTGCTCGAGCAGCAGCATGAGCGCTTGACGGGTGCGGGAGTCGGCGTCAGCAATCAGGATGTGTGTCATATGTCACCTTGCTCCTCGTGCAAGTCAATCGGGGATCTGCCGTGTCAGTCGCGGGAAAAACGCCGCCACCACCCGATAACAAACCCACAACGCCAACGCGATCATCAACATCGGCACCGCGGGCGAATGCCAGAAGTCAGGGAAGGCGTAGGGCAGGTACAGCGGCAGAGGCGAGTAAATCGTGTACCAGATGAACAGCAGCCAGAGCAGCCAGGGCAGCGCACGCAGCAGCCCACCCACCGCGGGCCTGTGCGCACGCACCCGGCGGCCTGTCCGCACCTGCCAGAAAAAGATGGCGGCAGAGATCAGCAGCGCCAGCGCCAGAACACCGGCCAACTCGAAGGTCCAAATCGCGAAGGGGTCCCAGCGCGGCGCGGGCGGATAAACCTGCCGCTGCGCAGGCCCAAACTTGGCATCGGACCAAAGCCCCAGAATCGTGAGGTGGAGCGATGAGGCGCGGCTCGAATTCGAGGCGACCACAAAGCCGGTGCGCCGGGCAGTGTCCAAGAAGTAGTACGCCATCCAGCCGGAATTGGCGCCAGAGTGGTTGATGGCCGGTTGGCCATAGTTCTTTGCAGTGCCATAGCCCAGGCCGTAGCTGCCGCCCGTGCCCGGCTGCGCCTGGATCATCATCTGCACGCTCTCTGGCTTCAGAACCCCGCGACCGATCGGTTCGCCACGCGGGCCAGGCACAGCCGCCGCCACGAAGCGTGCAAAATCGGCCGCCGTCGCAATCTCACTGCCAATAGCGTAGTTGGCGAGCTGGCGGTATTCCAGCACCTGCCCCTCATTGCCGTGCGCGGCGGCGGCGGCCTTCATCAATGGCGGCGTCCACGCCCAGCGCACGCTGGCCGCGCCGAGCGGATCGGTGATCTCCCGCTGCACGAATGCGGCGAACGGCTCGCCGGTCACGTCCTCGATGACCATCTGCACCACGGTGTAGCCTGCGCCGGAATACTTGTAGCCTGCGCCCGGCTGCGCCACTAACTCGGCCCGGCCCAACGAGAAATGCCCGGTCTCGAACATCTCGTTCAATCCTTCGAACAGGCGTGGACCGTTCAGCACCTGGACCAGATTGGGCAAGCCGGCGCGCCGCAGGCTGTAGTCCACGTAGCCGTGAATGTTCATCCCCGCCGTGTGGCTGAGTAAGCGGCGCAGCGTGACCTGACGTGCGTCGTACTGCGCTGACGTGACCTGCCAGCGCTTCAGATAGATATTGACAGGCGCATCGAGGTCAACCTTGCCCTGCTCCACCAGCTTCATCACAGCCCAGGCGGTCAGCGCCTTGCCGTTGGAGCCGTGCTCGACCAGCATGTCGGGCTGCATCGGCGCGCCGGTAGCCGCGTTCGCCACTCCGTAAGCCCGCGACCAGGCTACGTCGCCATCCTTGATGTAGGCCACGACAGCTCCCGGCACACCATATTCGGCCAGCAGCTTGGGCATCTGTTGATCCAGCAGCGCGGCAAAGGGATCGTTGGCATCGGCCTGCGCCGGGAGCGCCGTGAGCGCAATACTCAATGCCAGCAGCACGCAAAAGCGTATCTTGAATTCACCAGATGGATGATTACGATTCGCCATGTCTACCTCGCTCACGCACGCTGCCAAACCAGCGGCGGGGTCGGCTGTTTCTCCCAGGGGAGCGGACCGCTCACCTCCCAGATGCTGACTTCGGCGTCAATGG
>JBGAVB010000026.1:0-13823 GCA_044228345.1 Anaerolineae bacterium
CACAAGCGCAGCAAAGGGATGACCGGACGCACGAGCAAATTGATCTGACCCGGCTGGCTGAGCAGCCCGCTGAGCAGGACGAGCGCCAGCGCCAGCCCAGACCAGGTTGCGAGCCGCGTGGCCTTGAGGCGCGCCAGGAATCGCACCGGCGGCTTCATGGCTGCACCCAGTAGATGTCAAGCGCGCCATAGGTGGCATCCTCGATGGACGCGGCCAGGCGGCCGTTGTGCTGCGCCAACCAGGCGGTCAGGGCGGCCTCCTGGTCACGATGACCTGTGAAATAGTCACGCAGATGCGCGTCGAGCAGGATGACATTGGGCGCCGCCCGGCTCAGCGCGGCGTCGAACGTGAGCGGCGGTGAGGTGTAAGCCGGATCGGTCCACAAGATGGGCACGGCAAACGAACGGTAATCGTAGTCTTCCAGGCCCAACCAGTAGTTGTGCAGTCCGAGAACGCGTGAACCGGGGGGCAGCCAGCGGCGCACCTGCTGGATGAAGGCGGGATAGGGCGTTGTCCCGGCCGCGGCGGTTTCCAGCGCGGCCAGCCGCGTGACGCCTTCGAACACGGCGGCGAGCAGCAGCGCCGCCAGCAGCCACCGCATGGGGCGCAGCCCGGCGCGCGCCCTCGCCAGCCGATCCCACAAGGTCACAGCACCCCAGGCGAGCGCCAGGCACCAAACCGGCGTGAAGAGCACCAGGTAGTTGGACAGCTTGAGGAAGATCAGCAGCGCCATCAGCGCGGGCAAGAGCACGGTGGGCAGCAGCAGCGCGCGCGCCGCGGCGTCATGCCGGGCGCGCTGCGTCAAAGCCAAAACGACCATTGGCAGGCCGAGCAGATGCACCCACGCGCCGACGCGCGCCAGGCGAGGGAGTAGATCATCTGGCAGCCAGAGCGCGTAGCGCAGCGGCTCCTGGCGCAGGTTGGTGAGATACCACGGCAAGTCGAACAGTCGAAATCGCTCGCCGTAAAAACTGGTCTGCCCACGCCAGGCGGGTAGATCGGTGAACACATACGGCAGGTAAAGCAGCCAGGGAATGAGGAAGCCGACCAGCAGCCCCGCAGCGGCGACCCTGTGTGGTCGTCCCTGCCGGCCGGGCAACGGCAGCCAGAAAGCCAGAATCACCAGCGCCGGCAGCCAGAAGACGCCGTAGAGATGGCCCAGGCTGGCGAGGGCGGTCAGCGCGCCGGCCAGGAAGAAGCAGAAGACCGCGCGACGCCCCACGGCAGGCCGCTTGACTGCCGTGTGCCAGAAGACATACCAGGCGGCCAGGCCAAAAACCGGCACGGTCATGTCATAGCGGGCGATGCGCGCCGTATCCAGGAGGGGAATCCCGGTGACGCGAAACGGGCCAGCGCCGTTGAGCCGCAGGAGCAAGAGGAACAGGAGCGCCAGCAGATCCACGCGCCGATCGCGAAAGAGGGCTTGCGCCATCGTCGCGGTCAGCGCCAGCGTCAGCAGACCCAGGGCCACCGGCTCCAGGCGGGTTTGCAGCAGGCCGATGCCGGCCGCACGGTAGATGGCCGCCAGCAGCAGCGGGTGCAGCGGCAGGTAGCCATAGTAGCGCTGATCCATGTCGTACAGCCCGGCAAACAGGTCGCTGCCAAAAACACCCGTTGTCGCCAGCTTCCAGCCGGTGGAGGCCTGCCAGGGTTCATCCTCGTACACGGGCGGCGTCACGGTCAGATGGCGCAGCGAAATCAGCCAGAAGGCGAGCAGGAGGCCAACCAGGGCAATGCGTCTGATCCCTGGAGTGACGGCCGCGGTCATGCGGCCTCGCGGGGCTGGCGGCCCGATCTGCGCAGATGCAGGGATTGGTAGATGGCAAGAGCCTGGCGTCCCACCGCGGGAACGCTCAAGTGGGCGTCGAAGAACTCATGCACGGCCGCGATCTGCGGCGCCAACGGACGCTGCACGCACGCCGCCAGGGCTGCGGCAAAGGCGTGGGCGTCGCCGGGCGGCCACAGCGCGCCCAACGCGCCGCCATCGGTCAGCACACGGAAGGAAGGGATGTCGGTGACGATGGGTACGACGCCGCAGGCCAGGGCATCCAGCAGCGCGTAGCCGGTGCTCTCGTGATGACTGCCCTGCACGAAAAAGTCGGCGCTGTTGAAGTGCGCCTCGATGTCAGCCCGCGGCAGAGCGCCGAGGAGCTTGACCGCGCCAGCAAGGGCCGGGCGCTGAGCCAGGCAAGCCTGCACTTCTGGCAGGAGGTCGGCAAAACGAAAGGCCATGTAGAGACGTGCGCTGGGCAGCTGCGCCAGCGCGAGTTCGAACCCGGCCAGAATGGTCAACGGATCTTTGTTGGCGTCCAGGTTGCCGGCCCAGAAGAGAATGGGGTCGCCGGTCATGCCAGTAATGGCACGCGCCTCTGTCCGCGACCGTATGCCGAAATCGCTCGTGCCTTCCATGATCTGAAAAATGGGCTGCGCGGGCCGGATCATGCCAACCGCCTGCCAGGGCTGCGCCAGGGCCGCAGCGGTGAAGAGGAATCCATCACACGGCCTCAGCGCCAGGCGCTGCGCCGCGCCGCGGAGGCCCGTCCACGGGCGTTCGGCGTGGTGCTGAGCCACGAGTGCGCACGACGGCAGTAAGCGTTGGCGCAAAGCCCAGGTTTGCAGGGGAAACAGCAGGCCGTTGACATGCACCACATCGGGCTGCACCTGCAGCACGGCGTCGTGCAAACGGGATGGAATCTGCCAGGCGCGCGGGTGAGGGCCGAGACCATCGTTGACGAAGCGATAGGTCACGCCGTTGCGCTCACACTGTGCATCGGTCGCAAACGCCTGCGCCACCGTGACCTGCGCGCCGGACTTCGGCGAGCTCAGTCGAGCCGCCAGCGCCAGCCCGTCGGCCCAACTGACCAGGCTGAAATAGCGGGCAAGCAGGGCATCCGGGCTATCCAGATCCGGAGCGTAGGCGTAGTTGACAATTGCCAGGTGAATCATTCAGGCTCAAAATCCCGATGTCTCTGGCCGCTGATAACGGATGCGCTTCTGCACGGCTTCCAGTTCGAAGGGCCAGCGGTAGACGCGCAGGTTGTAGCGCCAACCGCTGAGGGCCTTGAGCACTGGGCGCCAGAGGGGGTTGTGCAGACGGCGGTCGGTGGTCGTTGGATAGTACGCATTGAGCACCGTCTCGAAGTTGCGCATCAGCTCACGTTCGCTGCGCTTGAACCACGGCGTATCCGCGCTGCGGCGCAGCTGCACGCGCACCCATTTGGGATCGGCCCATTCGTCCAGGGTCTTGGGGAAGGCGAAACCCGACGCTTCCGCTGCCAGCCACATCTCGCCCGCCAACGGCACGGGATCATAGCGATACATGATGATCTCCACGGCCGGGTTGATCTCCTTGACCTTGCGGATGAACTCGATGCCGCGCTCGATATCCTTGTGCGGATCAGGCGGATTGCCCAGGATGAAGCTGAACTCCGGCACGATGTCGAATTGGCGCGCGCGCGCGGCCAGCGCCAGCGTCTTGTCGGCCGTCAGCGTGCCGCCCTTGTTCATCTTCCTGAGCGTTTCATCGTCCGCGCTCTCGGCGCCCATGAAGACCATCTTCAGACCGCTGTCGCGCATCAGCTTCCAGGTGCGGTCGCTGTACTTGAGCATGGTGTCAATGCGCCCTTCGCCCCACCAGGCCACCAGCAGGTCGCGGCGCAGCAGGTCTTCGGCAAAGGCAACCACCCGTTTCTCGCTGGTGAAGAAATTGTTGTCATGAAACTCCAGCGCGTTGATGTGCCAGTTGTCCACAAAATACTGTGTCAGCTCGCCCAGGCGTTCGGCGCTCTCCGGCAGCCACTTGCCCTCCGCCAGGTTGACCACGGCGCAGAAGTTGCAGAAGAAGGGGCAGCCAAAACTGCTGTGATGGCTCAACGTGCGCGTGCCCAGGTGCGTGCGGTTGACGTAGCGCTCCACCGGCACCTTGTGGTAAGGATACCAGGGCAGATCGTTCGGGTGATGCGGCGGCCGCGGCAGGGTGTGAATCACCTGGCCGTCGCGCGCAAAGGCCAGCCCGGCCACGGTCGCCGGATCGCCGCCTTGCTCCAGCGCGTCGAGCAGGGCTGGCAGCGTATCCTCGCCCGCGCTGAGCACCACGTAGTCAATGGCCGGATCATTGGCGCAGGTGTTGGGGTGGTTGGTGGGAAAATAGCCCCCCACGATGATCGTCAGATTCGGGCAGGCGGCCTTGATGCGTTTGATGTCGGGCACGGCCTGCTGCAGCTGCGGACCGGGCATGATCGTTACGCCCAGGTAGCGCACGCCGTCGCCGCGCACGCGGTCAATGATTTCACCGGCGCGATCACGCCCCTGGTCCAAATTGCCGTCAATGATCTCATAGGGGTAGCGGCCTTCCAGCAGCGTGCCCAATTGCAGCAGAGAATGAGGCAGGCGATGATAGCCCGGCTTGGCGACTTTCGGGTTGTAGAGGAGGATCAGCGGTGTTTCAGTTGTCATGTCGTGTTCCCTCATGTTCTTTTCTAAGCGCACGGCGTTCGCGCCAGCCCCAAAGATAGGCCAGGCCGTCTGTCCACGGCATGGCGCGCAGACTGCGAAACGCGGCCGGCCAGGTGGATGGCGCGGTCGCATGGAACTGTTGATACCTGGCGGCGCTCATTTCCCAGAAGGCCTCGGCCTCGCCAGGCAGGCCGTAGGCCGCAGCGGTGTAGCGGCGCATGCGCTGTGTACGGGCCGTGCTGTAAACCTGCGAGGCATGCGCGGCAATGGCGGCCTGCTGTCGGACTTGCACGCGGCTTGTGCTGCAAACCACGTTCGTCAGGCTTGCACCTAGCGGCACTTGCAAAGTCATCGCACGCACACGCGGCGCGCCGGACCACTGCGCCAGCGCCACAGCCAGCCCATGCGCCGTCTTCCAATGCTCGGGGTGAAAATCCACCCGCGACGGCGCATAAATCACATCCGGCTGCACCCCTTCCAGGGCTGCCAGCAGGCGCGGCGCCAACGCTTCGATCTCCCATGCCCACTCTGGCAATCCGAGCCATTGCCAGTCCGTGACGCCCAAGACCGCCGCGCAGGCCGCGGCTTCTGTCTGGCGTTGCGCGGCCATCGCATCCGGCGCCAACCCCCACGCGCGTGAGCCGCGGCCGTCGGTGACATACAGAAGCGTGACCGCATCGCCGGCTGCCAGGTGACGCAGCAGCGCGCCCCCGCAGCCGCACGCCTCATCGTCAGGATGGGGCGTTACCACGAGCACGCGCTGCCCGCCGGGCGTTGACCAGAGTTTCACCGGATCTCCAGTCGTTCGGATCGCGTGCCTGACCACGCCAGCCAGCCAGAATCCAAGCCGCCACCCCGTTTCGACAAATGCCGCCAGCCGGCGCTTGAGCCAACGCAAGGCTTGATGAAGCATCAGATCACGTCGAAATCGCTGCCGGTCAGATACCACTGCGCAGGGTCGCGCAGGGCGTCCAGGTTGAGCGCGTGCGCCAACGGCCGCGCTTTCACAGTAAACGCGCCCAGGGCCGGCTGGAAACCGACCTGCGCCAGGCTGTGATGGAGCGGAGTCGCTGGCACAGCCAGGGTGGCAACCTTTTCCGCGCCCAGGTCATACAGCAGGCGCAGCGCCTGCGCCAGCAGCGCCTGCCGGGCCGGCTCGTCCGCTGGCGCGGTGAACAGGTCAGCCAGAAAACCGGTCGTGCGCCCGGCCTCGGTCTGCAGCCGGTAGGCCGCGTAGCCCACCGGTTGGTCGCCGCGAAAAGCCAACAGCAGACGGCAGCGCCAGCGTCGTTCATCGGCCGGCGCAGACAGGAAGCGCCAGTTCACCCAGCGCCGATCCCGCCGCACGCAGTATCCCTGGCGGGGATGGGCCGTCTGCCACAGAAGATCAAAGCGCGCATCGGCTTCGTCCACGACCTGAATGGTCAGGCCGGACGGCAGGGGCCTGCGCCAGCGGCGCTGCCACACACGGCTGACGACAACGGCGCGCGCCAGGAACGGCAGGCGCAGACGGCGGGCCGCCAGGGCCTCCGGGCGCAGCGGATAGATGAGCCACGCCAGGGGCAGCAGCGGCTGCCAGCCCAGGTAATCGGCGCGCGATCCCCAGCGCTCGTTGGGCAGCCCAATCGTGAACGGCAGCCCGGCCTGGCTCCAGGTTGCGTACACCTGCGGCGCGTACGCGGTGAGCAGCCCGCGCCGGCGTTGATCGGGCGCGGTCATCAGATCCGCGCCGGTCATCAGGATTGCGGGGGCGTCCGGCGTCTGATACGGCGTCGGGACGCTGGCATAGTGGAAGATCGGCCTGTCCTGCTCCCACGCCGCCCAGACATTGGGCGTCGGCGACGGCAGGCCGCCCAGTTTCCAACGGTAGAGCGGCTCGGACATCGTGTGGCCGTAGGCCGCGGCAAACAGCGCCACCAACGCGGCTTCATCGCCGGGCTGCGCCGGGCGCAAGGCCGGCAAGCCATCGGCGCCGGACGCCGGTGTGTGCATCGGCGCTGTGGTTGAGGTTGCGCTCACCCCATCACCTCGCGGTAAATCGCCTCGAATGCCGCGGCTGTCCAGTCGGCGTCGAATGTCCGCGCCCAGGCCTGCGCCGCGCGGCCGCGCGACGCGCGCTGATCGGGATCACGCAGCAGCGTCAAGATGCCCGCCGCCAAGCCGGCTGCATCGCCAATCGGCGCGGCCCACGCGGCCTGCGGCGCCAACTCGGCCACCAAGCCCACGGCCGTGCCGACGGTCGGCGCGCCCGCGGCCGCGGCTTCGCACACGGCCACACCCTGGCTCTCGTGCCGCGACGATTGCACGTACAAATGCGCCTGGCGGAAGTACGGCGCCAGTACATCCGCCGGCTGCACGCCGTGAAAGGTGACATGAGCCGCCAGATCAAGCTCGCGCGCCAACGACGGCAAGGCGCCGCCCAGGGTGTCTTCGCCAAACCAATCGAGATGCACAGACTCCTCCTGATCCACCACCAGGCGCAGTGCGCGCAGGAGCATGGCCTGGTCTTTGACGCGGTTGATGCTGGCCGCGTGCAGCAAGCGCCAGGGCGGGCCTGGCTGCCGCTCAGCCTCCGCCCGATCGCCGCGGCACAAGGCGGCATCAACGCCCAGCGGGATCCAGCGCGCGTCAGGCCGGGTTGGCAGCACGGGCGTCAACGCATAGCGGCTGCCGCCCGTGATCACATCCGCGCTGCGCAACGCCAGCCTGACCTGCTGACGATGACGCCAGGAAGCCGCACCGCCATAGCCGATCTCCGGCAGCCAGACCAGCTCGCCGCCGCCGATGCTGGCAACCACGGGCAGGCTGCGCCAACGACCAACACCCAGGGCCAGCGTACTCGCGGCGCCGAGCCAAAACGCGTGCAGGACATCGGCGCCGCCGTGGGCGTCAAGCGCAGTCAGAGTTTGGCGCAGACGCTGCCAAAAGCCCAATCCGGGCAGATGGGACTGCCCGCGTCCCAGGTTGACGACCTGCGCGCCCAGCAAGGCATAGGTAGATGGCGCCGGCTCCTGCTCCAGGGCAACGACGAGGACTGAATGGCGGCGGGCCAGCCGCTCGATCAACGCCAGCAGCGCAGGAATCACGCGCTCGCGGCCGCTGCGATCCACGCCGCCGGGCACGATCAGGGCAATCCTCATAGCGCCTGGTTGGGCCGCGCCGGGGTGAGCCGGTAGGCCGTGAGGATTTCGTTGACCAGATCCTGCTGTCTGACCACCGCGCACTGAAAACCGGCTTTGTGCAGACCCGCCAACAGCGCCTGGCCGTCGCCATCTGATGACAAGATCAACAGCGCCTGGCCGGCCGGCTTGAGCTGCGCGGCCAGACCGGCCGTGAAACGCTCGAACACGTCCTCGCCGCGCCAGGCATGATCGAGCGGTCGCTGCGGCCGGCCGCGATAAAACGGCGGGTTGAAGACAATCAGATCGAACTGCTGTCCCGCGACCGGCGCGAAGAGATCCCCCTGACGAGCTTCGATCAGATCCTCCAGGTGATTGAGCAGGGCATTGATGCGCGCACAGCGCACCGCTTCCGGGTTGATGTCTACGGCGACCACATGGGCGCCGCGACGTGCGGCAAAGACTGCGCCTACGCCCGAACCTGCGCCCAGGTCGAGGACATCCGCGCCTGGCCGCAGCGGCAGGGCAGCCAGCGTGCGGGCCAGGAAGGCCCCCGTGCGCAGCAGCACCGGATTGAAGACCTGCGGCAGCACCACGAGCGGCACGCCGTCAATCTGCTCGAGCGCCAGGCGATTGTAGCGTCGGCTCAGCACGCGATAGCGCAGGGCCAACCACGTGCGCGTCACCGCGGCCGCAAGCCGGCGGCTCCTTGTTGCCATGCTCAGGACAACCTCTCCGGCGGCCACAGCCAGCGGCTGAGAACCTGCTCCAGCGGCAGGCCATACATGTCGCGCTGACAGCGCCACTGCGCCAGCTTCTGCAAGGGGCGCTTCCAGGGCGAGGGATGATCCCAGGCCAGCTGCGCGTAGAATTTGAATCGCTCCACCTGCTGGTAGCGCTGCGGCGTCACCCACGGCCCGGCCGAGCCGATGAAATCGAAATTGGCCCATTCGTCCAACGTGCGGGGCAGTTGATAGCCGTTGCGCACCGCTTCCTCCGTGATGGGCGAACCAGGGTAGGGCTTGAAGAAGAAAACGGGCGTCTCGAAGTCCGGGCTGAGGCAACGCAGCCGCTTGATGACATCGAGCGATGCCTGCACGCTCTCATCCGTTTCGTTAGGAAAACCGACGATAAACGGAAAAATCACGCGAATGCCGTGGCGCAGGCATTTGTCAGCGCTGATGAACACCTGTTCCAGTTGGATATCCTTGCGAATCCAATCCATCATCGCCTGCGAGCCGGACTCGACGCCAATGATGACGCGGCGGAGGCCCGACTGCTTGCAGCGCGCCAGCACGCCATCAGGCAGACGATCGCCTTGATCCGCGCGCATCGTGCCGGCCCATGTGATGGGCAGCCGCCTGCGGATAAACTCCTCGACAATGGCTTCCACGCGGTCGGTGCGGGTGAAGAACGTTTCGTCCTGCAGCGACAGGTCGTCGAAACGATAGCGCTGCCAAAGCGCATCCACTTCCTCGGCCACCCGCTGCGGCTCGAATCCAACCCACTTGCGCTTGTAGACAAACGGATCGGCGCAGAACGCGCAGCGAAAGTTACAGCCTTGCGAGGAGATGTAGTCGAGTTGGCGCTTACCCTTGAGCTGGTAGTAGCGCTCGACCGGCAGCAGGGCGTAGTTGTGCGTCCGAAAAGCGTTGATGTTGCGCAAGGGGCGCGGCGGATTGACGCAGGTTTCGCCAGCGGCCGTGCGGTAGGTGCAGCCCAGGCAGCCTTCCAGGCTCTCGTGATTCGCAAGGCGCAGAACGATCTCGGCCAGGGTTTCTTCGCCCTGCGCCTGCACGCTGATATCCACAGCCGCCTCGGCCAGGCACTCAGCCGCAAATAACGACGGGTGCCAGCCTCCCCAGATCACGGGCAGGTCGGCGCGGCGCGCTTTGGCCGCCCGCGAGATGCGAATGGCGTCACGGATGGGCGCGCCGGTGAGCACGCTGATGCCCAGGCAAAGCGCATCATCCACATGGGCAAGCACCGCGGCGGCCGGGTCAGCCTCCAGGCGGCCATCAATGATCACCACCTCGTAGCGCTCCGGATCCAAGTCAGAGCCAACAGCCAGCAGGCCCAGGGGCATGGTGAAAAAGACAGCTTGTGGATTGTAGAGAACGATTTTGTGGCGATGTGACAGGCTCATGATTCACGCAGGGAGAGTGTGCAAACGCACTTGCGGCAGATGGCGTCGCGCGCCATGTCCAGCCCGGCGCGCCAGGCCAAGGTCGTCGGGGAATTGAGCAGGCTGGTCAGGCTGGACGCCTGGTAGATGTTGCCCAGGGGCGGCTGGAAGAAGCAGGGGCGCACCGTACCGTCCGCTTCGATGACGGCGGAAACCCAGGGCGCGTTGCACGACACCGGTGGAAAATCGGCCTGGCCGAGCAAGGCGGTGTAGTAGTGCAGGATGCGGCGGCGCAGCTTCGCCTGCGATTCGGCAATGTAACCGGAGGCAAAATCGGCTGCAAATTCCGTTTCCAGCGCGTCCAGCTCCTGAGCCAACACCGGCAAATCTTCAGCCGCCAGGGCAACCTGCACGACGCGCGCATCATCCCAGCCCAACGGTCGGTTGAAGGCATCGGTGCTGACATCAGCCGCCAGGAAGCTGATGCGGTCCAGGCCCAGTTCGTGCGCCGCGGCCACCACCGCGCGCACATGGCGATAGTTGGCGCGCTGGACGGTGCAGCGGCCAGAGACCGTCACGCGGGCATCAGCCGCCTTGACGGCCGCTACCCCGGCGGCCAGTTTCTCATACGCGCGGGGAATGTTGCGAATCTCATTGTGAACAGCGGCCGGCCCATCCAAACTCACAACCACATCGTCACAGAAAGCCACCACCTGCGCCGCGTGGCGCGCCAGCAGCAGTCCGGTCGTCAGCAGCGTGATGCCAATGCCGGCGCGCCGCAGATGGGCGCACAAGTCCCACAAGCGCGAGTGCATCAACGCTTCGCCGCCGCTCAGCACCACCCGGCGTACGCCCAACTGCTGCCACTCGTCCAGCCAGCGCGCCACATCGGCCGCAGCCAGCTCGTCGTGCGTGGTCGCGCGCCAGATGTCGCACATCAAGCAGCGGCAGTTGCAGCGGCTGTGCGGAAACAGAATCAGAATCGGCAGCCGCGTGACCGGATCCACGCGCGGCAGCGGCGGCGCATGGGTCTGGCTGCGAGTGGGCGTCGGTTTGGGCTGCAAGCTTGTCATATCACTCGTCTGCTATGTAGAGAAGTAATTCATCGCTCAGTAGTAGCGAGCAAAAAGCTCTTGAGCTTATCATTCCGGCCTGTTCGCCTCATGAATACGGAGGCGTCCAGTCTCCAAAATCCAGAGTTGTCCTGTAATCGTTTGCCTTTCAACCTGCTGCAGGAGTTGGCCTATCATGTGCTGCAATAGGACCAGGCTTGGATTGTGCGGCGGTCGAAGCACCACAATTCCGGCTGCTTGTTCGGGATTGAATCGAGTGACATCAGCAAAGTCCAGATCAAGCGTCACAAGACATCGTTGTTCCTGACAACATGCGCCATAAATCTTGTGATCGGCAGCGCCTCCAAGTGATTCTCCGTGAACCGTCTCCACATCATGCCCAGCGGCACGAAACAAATCCTGCGCACGCGTGCCGAGGTTTTCATCGAGCTTGAATCTCATGCGGCAGCCTCAAATGGAATCGCCACATATCGCTCGCGTGACATCTCAGCGCCGTAGGCAATGGCAGCATAGATGTCCTGTGCGCTAAGTTGCGGATACTCTGCCAAGAGATCGCCAATCGTCGCCCCATTCGCCAGGAAATCGAGAATAAGTGAAACCCAGATGCGCGTACCACGAATGCAAGGCTTTCCAAAACAAACGCCGGGATCAACTGAAATTCGAGTCAATAGTGGATTCATGTTTTTGCTCTTATGAACTCAATCAAGTAATGGTCCGCCAACCAGGGCAGCGGCCAGGCGGTCTCCAGACGACGCTCAACGCGGTTCAGCCAGGCTAATACGCGGGGGTGGCGCGCCGCCCAGGGTTCGACATACGACGGCGGCAGCAGCGCGCCAATCGCGCTGACGCGCTGCAGGGCAAACGCAAACGCCTGAACGCTTTTTGCGGCTGTCCCCGGCGCAGGTACCAGGCCCATTCCCAGGGCGCCAACGGCCCCATGAGGCACATCAGCGCCCGCCCGCCTGGTTTGAGCAGCCTCGCCAGCGCCTGCGCCACCCCGGCCAGGTCGGCCACGCAGTTCAGCCCGCCGAAGTTCGACAAGACGCCGTCGAAGGAGGAGGAGGAAACCGGAGATTGGAGATCGGAGATCGGGTCACGCGGCAATGGCGCATCGCCGTCTTGTGGTCTCTGGTCTCCGGTCTCTGGTCTCCGGTCTCCGGCCTCTAGCCTCAGCGATCTTCCCCACGCGGCCAGGTCTCCGATGTCCAACCTCTGCACCTTCACCAGGTCGCCCGCGCCCGCTTGCGTTACTTTGCGGACGGTCATGTCCAGCATCGCCTGTGATAGGTCCGTCGCCAGCACATGAACGCCGCGCTGCGCCAGGTAGACCGCATCGGCGCCCGTGCCGCAGTTCAGTTCCAGCACGTGATCGCCCGGCCGGAAACTGGCATCCAACCGCCGCCAGACCGCCGCGCGCATCAGGCGGCCAATCGCGCTCTGGGTGAACGCGGCATCGTAATCCCCAGCCATGTCGTCGAATGCGGAATGCTTGGCGTTTTCGCTGAAAACGCCGTGAACTCTGAATTCATCATTCATCATTCAGCGTTTTTCGCTCTGCGCTCTGTACTTTGTACTTTGCACTCTCATCAGCCTTCTTGTTCGTCTGCCACGGCCAACAGGCTGCGGCGCGCGTCCTGCGCCAGGGTCTGTAGACGCAAGGCTTCGCCGGCATCCTGGCTGTTCAGACGATGAGCTGCCACCTCATTGCGCAGCCACTGATCCGCAAAGCGGTAATACTGACGCGTGTGCCGCCCGCGTACCACGTAATCGCGATCGGTGGCCTCCACCCAATCCCGATCGAGGTGCAGCGTGTCTTTGATGGTTTCATAGTACGGCGTGTTTTTGATCGGGTAAGCTACCGTGGTGAAGAAGATGTTGGGGTTGGCCTTCTTCACATGCTCGATGGTGGCTTCGATGTCCTCGATCTGCTCGCCGTCATAGCCCCACATCAAGAACATGCCCACCTCGATGCCATGCCGCTGCGCCGCGTGCGTGGCCCACTGCACCTGCTCCACCGTCACTCCGCGCTGCATCGCGTCCAGGATGCGCTGGCTGCCGCTCTCAGAGCCGATCCAAATGCGATAGCAACCCATGTCGGCCAGGGTGGCGAGCACGTCGTCTTTCATCATGCGGTCGGCGCGTGAAATGGTTTCAAACGGTAGGCGCAGGTTGCGGCGCTTCAACTCCGCGGCGTACTCATACAGCCAACGGTGATTGATCGTAAACACATCATCGGCGTACCACACTTGATCCGGCTTGTAGGTGTCAACGATATGCTGCACCTCGGCCGCACAGTCGAGATAGTTACGGCGGCGGTGCGAATAGCCAAAGACCGCATGTGAACACCATTTGCACTTGTAGGGACAGCCGCGCGCGGTGATCAGATTGACGCTGCCCATCCCGTGGTGTGTGCGCCAGACATCCACATACTGGCTGAGATTGATCTGCTCACGATCAGGCCAGGGCAGGCTGTCAATGTCGGCAATCTGTTCGCGCTCCGCGTTGCGCATGAGCGCGCCCTCCTCGTCCCGAAACACAACGCCGGGAATCCCATGCAATCGGTGCGGCCCATGCTGTGCCAGGGCCGGCAGCAGCTCGGCCAACGTCGCCTCGCCTTCGCCAATCACCACTACATCCGCGCCATGGGCGATATACTCGTGCGTATAGTTGGCCGCTTCCGGCCCGCCGCAGATGACCGTCCACCCCTGGCGCTTGGCCTCGCCGATGATCCAGACCACGTTGCCGCGCGTGATCAAGTTCGTGTAGATGCCCAGCACGCCGCCAGGAGTCCGCGCCAGGCGTGCGGCCAGGTCGGGTTTGCTGCTGAAGGTGGCGTCGAAAATCTCCACCGCAAAGCCGGCCCGGCGCAAATAGGCCGAATTGTACAGAAGCCCCAGCGTCGGGTAGGGCTTCATGATCTGGCGCTCCTTTTCGTCCTCCCACAGGAAATAGCCGTGAGTCAGTAGTAGGTCAGCCATCTTGATGGTGTACGCAGCTCCTTTAATGTAATACCCGCCCAACCTCCGGGCCTATGCCGCAGCCCCGCCCGAC
>JBGAVB010000270.1:0-4191 GCA_044228345.1 Anaerolineae bacterium
CACATCGTGCTGCCTTCGTTGCCAAGTGCGAGACCTATCTGCGGCAGGGGATCAGCCTGATCGTAGTTGATATCGTCACTGGGCGCAGCGCTAATTTACACAACGATCTCGTGCTCAAACTGGGAACGACTCTGCCTTCGTTAGGCAGTGACCTGTACGCCGTTGCTTACCGGACATCACAAGTGCGAGGCGAATCTCATCTTGACATCTGGCCGGAACCCCTGGCTTTGGGGCGCACTTTGCCCACCCTGCCGCTTTGGTTGCCCGCTGGGATCGGTGTGCCTGTTGCACTGAATCTGACTTATGAGCAGACCTGCACGGCGCAGCGCATTGGCGACAACGGCATCGATTGATAGGGCATTCTTCTCCGGCATGTCACCAAACACGGCGCAACCTGAACGCGTGTCCTGCGTATTAGGCAACAGGTGAGGGATCATGAACCTGATTGACTGGGCTGGCGTGGCCAAAAACGCACTCTGGATCTTGGGCCTGGCTGTGATCCTGGCGGCCCTGAGCTACGTCGATTGGTGGGCCGGCGTCAATCACCAGCGTTTGACCGCCGCCCTGCGCACTCCCGTGTTCCAAACCCCCTTCAACCTGGGTATGACGTTGTTCGCAACCGGTCTGGCCAGCACCAGCCGCTCCTGGTGGGAGATTGGCGCGTGGAGCGCGCTGCTGCTGCTCTTTGCCTGGCAAACCATCACCTCGTGGCAGGCCGGGCGCCGGATTTCCCGTACGTCATCGTCCGCTCCCCCCGCGCCGCCGCCGCGCCCCGATCTCCCCGTTGATTCCCCCCATGTCTGAAATTTGTCTGACAAACCCGTGGCTTGTTGTTTTGTAACCTGCCGGCGCCCAATCGGCAAGGAAAGCACTCTAAGGGAAGGAGTTTGATCGTGGTTAATCAGCGCACAAATCTCATTCTGGGCGGGCTGCTGCTGCTCGGTGGTTTCTTCCTCCTCCTGGTCAACTTCGACATCTTCGGCGACCTCGGCCCGACGGTGTGGGGCCTCTTTTTTGTAGTCGGCGGCCTGGTCTTCGTCGCCCTCTACCTGGGAAACCGACAGCATTGGTGGCCTATCATACCAGGCCTCACCCTGGTTGGCGTCGGCGCGCTCGTGTTGCTCAGCGGCGCCGGTTTGGAAGGGGAGTGGTTGCCGTCTGTCCTATTCGGCGCCATTGCGGCGGCCTTCCTGGTGGTCTATCTCAGCCAACCGGCTGTCAACTGGTGGGCCATCATCCCCGGCGGCGTCATGGCTAGCCTGGCGGTCGTACTGATATCGGGCGACGCGGGCGGCGCGGCGATGATGTTAGGCCTGGCGGTTACCTTTGGCCTCGTCTACTTGCAGGGCGCGCTGCGCAACCTCCATCAGCAGTTTTGGTGGGCGCTCATTCCGGCTGGCGTCCTGGCGATCATCGGCCTTTTCCTGCTGGCCGGCGCCGTGGAACAAATGGCGTGGATTGGGCGTTTGTGGCCGCTGGTGCTGATCCTGGTCGGCGTGGGTGTTCTGCTGCGCAATGGTTTGTCTCCCAGCCGTGAGCGTTAGCCCATGACGACTCCATCTAGCGAGGGCACAGCCAAGCGCAACACGCTTTTGTGGGGCGCCGGCATCTTACTAGCCGGCGTGTTCTTACTGCTGGTCAATTCGGGGACACTTGACCCGTATGCCCCCGTCTGGCAGTACGTCCTGGCCGGTCTCTTTGCAGTCGGCGGGATTGCCTTTCTGATCCTTTTCGTGCGTGATGTCGCTCGCTGGTGGCCGATCATTCCCGCCTTCACCCTGCTGACGACCGGCGTGATCATTTTTCTGACTACGCAGGCCAAGCTGGCGGGCGAAATGCTCGGCGCCATCCTGTTCTTCGGCGTCGCACTGGCTTTTGCTGTGATTTTTCTGCTCGACCGCCGCCGATGGTGGGCCGTCATTCCCGGCGGCGTGCTCCTGCTCGTCAGCGCAACGACCGCGCTGAGCACCCTGCAGGTGAGGCCCAACGTGCTGAGCGCCACACTGTTCATCGGTATGGGGGTGGTGTTTCTATTCGTCTACCTGCTTGGTCCGCTCAAGCGCGAGGTCTGGTGGGCGCTGGTGCCGGCCACCGCCCTGATCGCGTTTGGCCTTTTCACCTTTGTCTTTAGCGGGGCAACCGGCGGCCCGCAGTTGTTCGTGGTGCAGTGGTGGCCGGCGCTGCTGGTGGCGCTCGGCATTTTCCTGCTTGTGCGCGGCTTCGCCAGGCTGGGCAGCCGTACGCTGCCCGCCGCTGATCTGACGTTGCCCCCGCTGCCCGCGGCCGGGGAGACGCCCGCCGCGCCCAGTACAGCCGTCATTCATCCGCAGGACAGGACCGCGGCCATCGTGACGACCACGCCGGCCGCGCCGCCGGCCGCGCCGCCGCTGCCTGAACCGGCCGCGCCTGCGCCGCCCGACCCCGCTGACTCTCCTGGCGTCGAAGAACCGACCTGAACGAGATCAAGGCCCGCCGTTGCTGGTTGACGGCGGGCCTTCTTGTTCGTGCGGGCCAATCTGCGCCGTAAAAATGGAGACGCGGCCAGACGGCAGCTCCTGGGTTTGCCAACTGGCCGCAAAACCGACGCCGCGCACCTGGGCTGGCATCGCCAGCATGAGACGCTGCGCAGCCAGGTCAGGCGAAAGCAAGGCCTGCAGCAGGCGCGCGATCAGGTTGGGGCGGTCAATTTCTCCTCCGTCCACCCAGATCACCCATCCGCCCGGGGCCAGCAGGCGACCAAACTCCTGCCAGGTGCGCAGATCAAAAACGTACGCTGTGGGAAAGGTCAGGATGATGCAGTCCACGCTGCATGCCGGCAGCGGGATTGCCTGCGCCATGCCTTGCACGAGGATCACAGGGGGCGATCCACCGCGGCGCAGCCGCTGCGCGGCCGCACGCAGCATCGGCGCAGAGCGATCGAGGCCGATGACCGCCCTGCCTGCCGCGGACGCCTCAGCCAGCAGCGCTCCGGCGCCGCAGCCAACTTCGAGGATGCGCGGCTGAACGCCGGTCAGGGCAGTCCGCGCGCGCAGCGCCACGATGGCTTGCCGACGCCAGGTGTCCCACTCGCCGTTCGAAAAGAGCTGCGCTACAGCCTCATACAGCGGCGCCAGCCATCCGTACGCCAGCGATGAGGCCAATTGGAAACCGAGCCGTTTGAGCCGCACGCCGCGCCTATCGCTCACCGGTGGCCCCCATGCGCCGTTTCGAGGCCAGACGGTGGCCGCAAACCCCCTGAGTGCTTGCGTGCGCAAGACCGGTTGAAGCCGCGCATGATCATTGTCCTCTCCAGGCTCAAGCGCCCGGCGCAAATACCAAGCCTGTTTCTCCGGCTTCCAGGCGCAGCACTGTACCCGCGGGCGGTTCGCGGGTCAGCAGATAATCGGCGAGCGGCTCCCGCACAAACTTGCGGATGATGCGGCGCAGCGGACGCGCGCCCCATTCAGGGTGATCATTCTGCGCTAACAGCCAGGTGATGGCCGCATCGGTCAATTCCAGGGTCAGGCCGCGTTCGGCCAGCAGCTTGTTTTCCTTCTTGATCATCAGCACCAGGATCTTGCGTAGTTCGTCCGGCGTCAGCGGCAGGAACATGATGATTTCATCGAGACGGTTGAGGAACTCCGGCCGGAAGAACTGCTTGACCTTGAGCATGACCAATTCACGCGTCTCTTCGCTGAGCATGGTCTGTTCCAGGAACTCGGCGCCCAGGTTGCTGGTCATGATGATCACCGCATCCGCAAATGAGGTCATGCGGCCCTGGCCATCGGTAAGCCGTCCTTCTTCCATGACCTGCAGCAGCACATCGAGCACGCGTGGATGCGCCTTCTCCACCTCGTCGAACAGCACGACCGTGTAGGGGCGCTGGCGCACACGGTCGGTCAACTGGCCGCCGCTCTCGTAACCGACGTAGCCAGGCGGCGCGCCGATCAGGCGGTTGACGGTGTGTTCCTGCTGGTACTCGCTCATGTCTAGCACCACCATCGCATTCTCGTCGTCGAAGAGGAACTCTGCCAGCGCCTTGGCCAGCTCGGTCTTGCCCACGCCGGTTGGCCCAAGAAAGAGGAACGAGCCAATCGGCCGGCTGGGGTCCTTCAGCCCGACGCGCGCCGTCTTGACGGCCCGACTCAGCGCCAACACCGCCTCTTCCTGGCCGATGATGCGCTGATGCAAGAATTCCACCATGTTGGCGAA
>JBGAVB010000271.1:0-4182 GCA_044228345.1 Anaerolineae bacterium
TGCCTGGCGCGCGCGTCGCAAGCCAATCACCATTCTCTTCTTGCGCCTCGTTGACGTCACAGCCGCGGTGTTGGTTCTTTGGTACTATCCCATGTTGGGGTTGGCCTTGCTGGTTTTCCTGCTGCTGCTGGCCGCGGTGCAGTGGCCTCGACTCTCGCGCGACAGCGTCATCTGGGCCAAGACGGTGTGGAGTTTACTGCGGGACTTCTTTCGTGGGCGTAACTCGGTGTCGTAGCTGTGGGGCGTAAACGAGCGAGGGGGGGGCCCCTTGCGCAGGCTGGCTGCGCCGCAGCTCGCCGGGCAAGCCGAGATGGCGCTCTGCGACAGCGGCTCGTTACCCGGCGGGCCTGCGCAAGGTTGACTGGCGCGCAATGCAACCCTCGCAGGGATACGCGGACATCGCAGCGCCAAGCTGTAACAGCGTTGCGCACCTCTGAGTGCGTCATCTCGTCGCAGCCCTGCGAGGGGGCATCCCCTTGCGCAGGCTGGCGGCGGAGCCGATCGCCGGGCAAGCCGCGATGGCTCTTGACGGCGCTGGCTCCTTACCCGGCGAGTCTGCGCAAGGTTGGCTGGCGCGTAACACAACCCTCGCAGGGATACGTGGACATCGCAGCGCGTGCCTGTGACACCGTTGCGCGCCTCTGCGTGCGTCGCCTCGTCGCAGCCCTGCGAGGGGGATCGGTTAGAGGAGCAGTTCGGCCATCACGCGCAGGCCTTCGATGTTGAAGGTGGTGATGTTGAGCGTGGTAATCGGGCTGCGGCGCCAAAGCTCCAGGCGCTCCGCGATGCGCTCCTTGGGGCCGCATAGCGCGACATCGTCCACCAGCTCATCAGGCACGGCGGCCATCGCTTCCCATTTCTTGCCCGCCAGGTACAAATCCTGAATCCGGTCTGCGGCTTCAGTATAGCCGTAGCGACAGGCCAGGTCGTGATAGAAATTCTTGCCCTTTGCGCCCATGCCGCCGATGTACAGAGCCAGGAACGGCTTGACCAGGTTGCGCGCGTTGTTGACATCCTTGCCGACCGACACTGGCACCGAGGGGGCGATGTCAAAATTCGCCGTGCTCTTGCCGCCGCCGGCTTTGGCAAACCCGGCTTCGATCTGCGGCTGGTAAGTCTCCGCGTAATGGCGCGGCGAGAAGAAGATGGGCAGCCAGCCGTCGGCAATTTCAGCCGCCAGTTCGACGTTCTTGGGACCAATGGCCGCCAGGTAGATCGGCATGTCGGCGCGGCCGTGCAGAATGCTCTTCAGCGGTTTGCCCAGTCCGGTGGCATCCGCGCCCTGGTACGGCACCTGGTAATACTCGCCGTTGTGCACCAGGGGCGCTTCACGTGCGAGGATCGTACGCACAATGCTGACATATTCACGCGTTTTGCCCAATGGCTTGCCGTAGGGCTGGCCGTGCCAGCCTTCGACAACCTGCGGGCCAGAAAGCCCCAGGCCAAGTAAAAAGCGCCCGCCGCTCAGTTGATCGAGCGTCATCGCGGTCATTGCGGTGTTGGCCGGCGTACGCGCCGGCATCTGCATGATGGCCGTGCCCAGGTGAATGTGGCTGGTCAGCGCGCCCATCCAGGCCAGGGGCGTAACCGCATCAGAGCCGTAGGACTCCGCTGTCCACACGACGTACGCGCCTAAGCGATCGGCCTCTTGAATCATTTCCAGCGGCAGCTCGATCTTGGCGCCGGAGTAACCGACATTGACACCGAGTCGGAGTGATGGCATGGTTTCCTCACAAGTCAAATTCTGGGCACACAACCATCATAACACGATGCATAAGGTTAAGCCAAATCTGAGGCTACTTGCCGCCCTTCTCGAACTTGCGAATCTTCTCCCATAGGGGTGAATCGTCCATATCCTCCATGGCCCGCCGCAGCTCGATGATCTGGTCGCGCAGCTGCGCGGCTTTCTCGAACTCCAGGGATTGGGCGGCGGTTTTCATTTCTTTCTCCAGCAGCTTGATGATGCGCGCGGCTTCGTCTTTGGGCAGCGCGGCCAGGGACAGCGACCGCGTGGGCGCGCCGTCCTCGCCGCCCACCAGGTAGACCGGCCGTTCTTCGGCGACGGCCCTGGCGCCGGCCACGCGCTGCGTCAAATCACGCACCGACTTGCTGATGCTGCGCGGCTCGATGCCGTGCGCCTTGTTGTGGGCCAGTTGAATGTCACGCCGCCGATTGGTCTCGTCCATCGCCTTGCGCATCGAATCGGTCACCCTGTCGGCGTAGAAGATGGCCGTGCCGTTGACATGACGCGCGGCGCGCCCAACCGTCTGGATGAGCGCGGACTCCGAGCGCAGGAAGCCCTCTTTGTCCGCATCCAGCACGGCCACCAACGAGACTTCCGGCAGGTCAAGGCCCTCACGCAGCAGATTGATGCCGACCACCACATCATGCACGCCCAGGCGCAGGTCGCGCAGAATCTCGATGCGCTCCAGGGTGTCAATGTCCGAGTGCAGGTAGTGCACCTTGATGTTGATCTCGCGCAGATAGTCGGCCAGGTCCTCGGCCATGCGCTTGGTCAACGTGGTGACGAGCACGCGCTCACCCCGCGCGGTGCGCAGGCGAATTTCCCGAATCAGGTCATCAATCTGACCCTGGGTGGGCCGCACAATCACCTGCGGGTCCACCAGGCCGGTGGGGCGAATGATCTGTTCGACGATCTGGCTCGCATGGCCGCGCTCGTACGGGCCAGGCGTTGCGCTGGTGTAAATCACCTGGTTGATCAACGACTCGAACTCTTCGAAGGTCAGTGGGCGGTTGTCCAGCGCGCTGGGCAGACGGAAGCCGTACTGAACAAGCACTTCCTTGCGATTGCGATCGCCCCGATACATGCCTGAAATCTGCGGGATCGTCATGTGGCTCTCGTCCACCACCAGCAGCCAATCGGCCGGGAAGTAGTCCAGCAAGGTCCAGGGGCGGGCGCCGGCTGGACGCCGGGCCAGGGGCCGGCTGTAATTCTCGATGCCGGAGCAGAAGCCGACCTCGCGCATCATCTCCAGGTCGTAGCGCGTGCGCTGTTCCAGGCGCTGCGCCTCCAGCAGTTTGCCCTCAGCCTTGAACTGCTTGAGCTGCGCGTCCAGCTCGGCTTCGATGTCCTGCAGCGCCTCCACGAGCTTGTCCTGCGGCGTAATGAAGTGCTTGGCCGGGTAGATGTCCACAGCCTGGTGCTCCGCCAGCACCTCGCCAGTCAGCGCATCCACTTCCGTGATGCGCTCGATCTGGTCGCCCCAGAACTCGATGCGGAAGGCCTGCTCGCCATACGCAGGCAAGACCTCCAGCGTGTCGCCGCGCACGCGAAACTTGCCGCGCTGCAGCGTGCCGTCGTTGCGATCGTAGTAGATGCTGACCAGCTCGCG
Organism: Anaerolineae bacterium; assembly: GCA_044228345.1. Lineage (GTDB taxonomy): Bacteria > Chloroflexota > Anaerolineae > SSC4 > Amarolineaceae > Amarolinea. The sequence continues at coordinate 3,354 of JBGAVB010000271.1, forward strand.
CAGCACGGTGTCGCGGCGGACGGTGGCGCCGGCGCGCAGATTGACCACGGCGCGACCGTAATCTTCCGGGCTGCCCAGGCCGTAGATGGCCGAGACAGAGGCCACGATCACCACATCGCGACGACTCAATAGGGCCGAGGTGGCCGCCAGGCGCAGGCGGTCAATTTCCTCGTTGATTTGCGCATCTTTTTCAATGTAGGTGTCGGTCTTGGGCGCATACGCCTCAGGCTGATAGTAGTCGTAGTAGGAGACGAAGTATTCGACCGAGTTTTGGGGCAGCAGTTCTTTCAACTCGCTGTAGAGCTGCGCGGCCAGGGTCTTGTTGTGCGCCATCACCAGCGTGGGGCGCTGCACCTGTTCGATCACCCAGGCCATGACGGCTGTCTTGCCGGTGCCGGTGGCGCCCAGCAGCGTCTGGTGTTGAAAACCCTCACGCAGGCCCGTCACCAGGCTCGCGATGGCCTTCGGCTGATCGCCGGTCGGTTGGAAATCAGAAACAACTTTGAAATCAGGCATGATAATCACCGAGTAAGTGCAAAGTGCAGAGCGAACACTTGTTTTGTTTGGGGATATTATAGCGCACGGGGCCAGGCTGTCCAAGTGCGCGGTTGAGGGTGAATGCGCAGCTTTCGGCGCGGGCCATTGGTGTTGATCAGCGCGCGGCCGCGGCGAGGAGAATGGGCAGGCAGGTGCGGGCGACGCGGGGGCCAAACTCGCGTGCCGCGTCACGACCGCGGGCCATGCCGGTGGCGTAGTTAGTGACAAAGCAGAGCGAGGCGTAGCGCAGACCCAGTTCGCGCGCCAGCCAGACTTCGGGCGCCAGGGTCAT
>JBGAVB010000272.1:0-4171 GCA_044228345.1 Anaerolineae bacterium
CCGCAAAGTTGACCCGATCATGAATGTCGAAGCTGCCCCGGTCTGGGTTTTGCACACGGCTGCGGTGCACATCGGCCTTGTCCGCGATGATGACCGCCGCCGCGATCGGGTTGGTTGGGATTCCACGCTCTTCTTCGTGATTGCCGATCGCGCCCATCACCAGGGCCACTTCGTCTGGCGGCATTCCCAGTCGCCGCAGTATTTGCCAGGCGATTTGCGCGCCAGAAAGTGCGTGGTAATCACGATGGATCAAGTTGCCGGTGTCGTGTAGATAACCAGCAATCTCGGCCAACTCAACATCGCGCACGCTGAAGTCCAGTTCGGCCAGCACCCGCGCCGCTTCTTTGCCCACGCGGCCCGCGTGACGGGGGCCGTGTTCGGTATAACCCAGGGCTTTGAGGCTCTCATTCGCCCGGTCAATAAACGCCGCGACTTCGGGGTCATGCTTTACCTGCTCAATCGTCACCATGGCCTGTCCAATCCAACATTCCTTGTTTCAGCCTCTAGCACTCACTACCCGGCGGCCGCCACTGCCAGGGTGATCAGCAGCCAGGGGTGAATTTGCGCCCAATCGGCCGGCCGCAGCGCGCCTGGGCGGCCCAAGCCAAACCAAAATGGAATCGAAGCTGCCATGCCGGTTAGGCCAGCGGCGACCGGCGCTCCTTGCACGACTAAGGTGCAAACGACCAGCAGCAACCCGACTGGGGCTAACCAGGTCACCGGTGTGTGCTGCGCGCTGCGCACAAGGCCCCACACGAGCACGGTGAAGCCGACAACCAGCGGCAAGGTCAGCATCGTCATGGGACCAACCAGCGACTGACCGAGCAGCCATGGGGTCGTCACCATCATGAGCGCTTGTAGGCTGGCGGGCGCCCGGTGCCCCTGTCGGACCCAAGCCAAACCCAGCAGGCTGACCAGAACAACCGCCGCCGTTAGCATCAAGGCGCTGCGTCCCAGGGGCAGCGCCAGCAGCCCAGACAGCATCAACGCCAACGGCCAGCCTTGCAGGGCATGACCGGGCTGCGCTTCGTCGCTTAGCCCACGCGCGAAGCGCGCCGCCGGCGCGTGCGGGGTTGCATACGGCAAGCGCATCTGTTTATGCTGCGCAGGGACTGCCATAGGCCCCGCGGCAGGATCATGGCGCAGGACATTCCAAAACGCGCCCCAAATTGAATCGGCTAAGATGACGGCCGTCGCCAGTTGCAGAAGAAAGAAGCCGCTCCAGGCGGCCGGCCGGCCATGCCATGCGGCGGCCAAGACCACCCAGGCAGGGCCAATTCGCCAGATCACCGGGCTAATGTTGATCCGCAGCGCAATCAAAGGCGCGCCAATCAAAGCGATGCGCGCGTCGTCTCTCGCGCCAAAGGGGGAAGTGATCGGAGAGAGCTCCGGTTCTGTGCTGCTGATTTGTGCCAACCTGGCCCGGTCTCCTGGAACGATTTCTGCTGCCCAGCCAGCCATGCTGGCAGATTATACCACAAAGCCAGCCCGATGTCCGTATCAGACAAGGCGGGCGCCACGGGCCACAGCGTGGCCAACCGATGTTATACTCTCAGACAATCAGCTCCAGCCGGGCAGGTTGGATGGAGATATCGAGACGTTTGGCGTCCGTGTAGATGACCTCGCCATCCGCATGAACCGGAAGCGGATAGTCTGATTCTATGGTGACATGGGTGGTGCGCGTGAGCATGATGGCCGGGTCATTCTTGTGCGTGCCGCGCATGACCTTGGGCAGCAGCTTCAGAATCTGCAGGCGCGGCAGGGCATTGGCGACGCCCAGGTCGAGCAAGCCATCATCCTGCACGGCGTCCGGGGTGACGAAAAAACCGCCGCCCGTACGCCTTCCGTTGCCGACAGAGACCATGAGCAAGGGACGGGTCACCTCGCCCTCGTTCCAGGTCACGCGCATGACCGGCGAGGGATAGTGCGCCAGGGCGCGAATGACAGCGATGAGATAAAGCAAGGTGCCGCGCAGACGCTTGATCTTGCGGCTTTCAATCGTGACCTGGGCCTCGAACCCGGCGCCGACGTTATTGTCGAAATAGCGGCCGTTGACGACGCCTAAGTCAATGAGGCGCGTGCGACCCCGCTTGATTGCTTCACACGCCGCCATGAGCTGATTAGGCACGCCTGCGATCTCCGCCATGTCGTTTGCGGATCCCACCTGCAGCACGCCGAGGACGCCCGCCGTTGCCTTGCCCATGTCATCGGCGGCCAAGGCCAGCCCATTGACGACTTCGCTGACGGTGCCATCGCCGCCGGCGGCCACGACCACCCGAAATCCGTCGTGGCTGGCCCGGCGCGCCATCTCAATGGCCGCGTTCGGTTTGGGCGTCACTTCCAGCACAAACGGAATATCCAGAGACGTCAGTGCGCGCTCAATGGCGCCACGCGAACGCTCGGCCAGCCAGCGGCCTGCATACGGATTGAGAATCACCTTGATCGTGTCCATCGTATCTCCTTCTCTCCTTTTGTGGGTTGTGGGGCAAAGCTCATCTGGCGCATGGTGACAAAATACCATGCGCCCTGCCAAACTGCACCAACAGTGCAGCGCAAAGCGCATGGTATCATGCAAGTGGGAATCAGATCCTCCATTTCAGCTGAGGAAAAACGCGCACGTCACGCCCGCTTGCAGGCTAGATGGTACCCCCGGCAGGACTCGAACCTGCGACCCGCTGTTTAGAAGACAGCTGCTCTATCCTCTGAGCTACGAGGGCGTCAGTCTGGATTCTACCAAACCCCTGTCAGGTTGACAAATGGGCTAATTGCGATCCCCAATGCCGTTTGTGTTGGCAGTCAAAAATGCACATCTGCGCGCAGGCTGTGGTATACTTAAGACGTGAATTCAACCGTCGGAACTTTTTCAACAGGCGTTGGAGGAGAAGTAATAAACTATGCACTCGTATGTGGTTGGGGTTGATTTAGGCGGCACCCAGGTGCGAGCAGTACTGAGCGACGCCACAGGACAAATCTATAAGCGCGTGGCCACGGCCACCAAGGCAGATGAGGGCCAGGACGCAGTGATTGGCCGCATGAAAGCCTTGATTGACCAGGTGTGGCCCAAACCGGAGGTCGGTGTCGTCAAAGCGATTGGGCTGGCGGCGCCTGGCCCGCTTGATCCGACCCCCGGCGTCATCGTGTTTGCACCCAACTTGCCCGGTTGGGAGATGGTGCCTTTGCGCAATATCATTGCCGGGGCCTATGGCGTACCGACCTTCCTGGGCAATGACGCCAACCTGGCGGCCCTCGCTGAGAATCGTTTTGGCGCGGGGCGCGACATGTCCGACATGATCTACATCACGGTCAGCACCGGCGTTGGCGGCGGCATCATTTCCCATGGCGAGATGCTGTTGGGCAGTCACGGCTTTGCCGCCGAGGTGGGTCACATGACCGTGGAGGCGCAAGGCATCCGCTGTCTGTGCGGGAACACAGGCTGTCTGGAATCGTATGCCAGCGGCCCCAGCATCGCCAGGCATGCGGTTGACGGCTTGCGCAAAGGCGCGGTCAGCATGGTGACAGACATGGTGGCCGGGGACTTAGGGCGGATCAGCGCCAAGGAGCTGCACGATGCAGCAAAGGCCGGCGACGCGTTTGCGCAGGCGGAGTTTCGCCGCGCCGGTTTCTATCTCGGTGTAGGCATCACCAGCCTGCTGCACCTTTTCAACCCGCGCATGATTGTGCTGGGCGGCAGCGTTTCGAAGGCAGGAACGATGCTCACCGACGTCATTTGGGAGACGATTCGCGCCCGCGCGCCGCGGCAGTATTGGGAAGGCCTATCCATCGTGCCAGCCGCCCTGGGCGACGATGTGGTTTTGATCGGCGCGGTGGCCCTGGCTGAGGCTGAAAGCCATCGTCAGAAGCAGACCATGGCGCGCGTCTGAGTCGAAAGTAGGCCGCGGATGGTCACGGATCACCGCGCATTGCCTGTTTTCATCCACGGTTGTGCGCCCCGCGCAGGGTCAACGGACCGCGGCCATGCCCGCTGGCGGCGCACACACAACGCAGGAAAAAAACAAATGGTTTTCTATTTGACCTTCTGGGAAATTATCGGCTTCGTCTTGATTGCGATCCTGATCATCATGACCATTTTCGCCATCATCGAGCCAGGACCGCTGCAGCGCAGATCCCGCAATCCGCGCGGGCAAGGGACGAATGCCGACCCCACGGTAGA
>JBGAVB010000273.1:0-4163 GCA_044228345.1 Anaerolineae bacterium
CGTTGGCTCGATAATAAGCGGCCGCCCTGGGCAATCGGCGTCACGACCCATTCCGGCAGCGGCAGCCCAATGACCTCGTAAACCACGACCATGTTGGCGCGAAAGGTCTGGTCGAACAGCAGGTCTTGATCCGATGAGTTGTTGCGTGAATACCACCAAAACCAATCGCTGCCTTCGCTGATGTAAAGAGCCTGCCAGGCGCGCGCTAATTGGGCCGGCTCAATGTCCTGCGCCGAGTTTTGCCAGGCAACCAGGTCAGCTCGGGTACGGGCCAGGGCGCTCCACGCGCGCGTATGTTCAGGATCGCCGATCCACGTCGTGAGGTCGGCGCGAATCCATGATCCGGTAGCCAGGTTCGACAGCTCTGCCCGCGTGGGGTGCATTTCCAGGTACTCATTCACGGTCACGGCGCGCAGGTCGGTGTTGCGCTGCAAGCGCTCGTAGAGGCTGTTGAGAAAAACGTCGCCGTTGTGCTCGTACCATTCCCAGCAGTTTTCGCCGTCCAGGATGATTGACAGGAGGAACGGCTGTGTGTCGCCCAGGCGCCAATGCACCCACTGCAACCGGGTGATCAGATCATCGGCCGCCTGTACGCCGTGGATGTTCTGATAGAGAAAGCCGAGGCGGTCTGACATTTCATGGTCACGGAAGATCATGGTCGGACCGGGTTGGCCGTTGATCGTCAGGCGATAGGGCTGATAAAAAACCTCGGGGTTGGTGATGAGCTTTTCATAATCACGAGCCAGGGGAATATTCAGGCTGCGCGCCAGAATTTCCTCATCCGAGGCGAGCCAGCGCACACCCGCGGCCTGCACATAGGGCACTATTTCCGGCGAGACCGCGCCTTCTGCCGGCCACAGCCCGCGCGGGGCGCGGCCAAAATGCTGTGTGTGGCTGGCGATCGCCAGATTCAACTGCGCTTCGGCATCCGCCGGCGCAGAGAAGTTGTAGCCTGGCGGCGGCAGCGGCAGGCCAGGCGATGCGCGCTGAGCATGGCGATTGTCCACCAAGAGCGGTAAAATCGGGTGATAATACGGCGACGTGATGAGTTCGATCTGCCCGTCAGCTTCAAGCTGCCGATAACGTTCGATGATGAGGCCGCACATTTTCAGATGCTTGTGAATGACGGTCATGGTGTCGGCTGCGGTGAAGCCGCGGCCCTTGTGCACCAGCGCGCGCAGCTGCGGGTCGCTTTCCAGCCAGTTGGGGTCTGTCCAGCCCAGGTTGAACCACGTAATGAGATCTCGATAATCAGCGTCGGACAACGCGTGGGGATTGGCCACGGCCTTGTCGCGCTGCTCGATCAACTCATTGTAGCGCGGGTAGCGGCGGGCAATGTTGGGCCAGTTCACGCTGTAGCAGATATTGACGAGGTATGTCTTTTCTTGTTCGCTCCAGGTGCTGCGCTGCGCCAGGGACATGACGCGATCGGTCAGGCGACCGGCGGCGTAGTCAAGCAGTTGTTCGGTGAGCGAAGGCACCATGTTGAACGTTGCATGCACGTTCGGGTACTTCTGCAGCACTTCGAGCATATGCAGATAGTCTTTGGCGGCATGTAAACGCACCCAGGGCAGTGAGGCTTCGATCTGGCCCGGTACACGGTAGTAGGGCTGATGCATATGCCAGACAAAGGCGACATAGAGTGGATACGGCATTGTATACCTCAACGTTCTGACGGCCACGGGCGGCAGGCCTGGCCCGGTAGGCTCTGGCTAGGATTCTTTGCTGCGGAGATGCGGGAACAGGATCACTTCCCGAATGGTGGGTTGATCGGTGAAGAGCATCGCCAGGCGATCAATGCCCGTCCCAAATCCACCGGTCGGCGGCAGGCCATAGCAAAGGGCCGTGACAAAGTCCTCATCCAGCGGCTGCGCATCCTCATCCCCGGCGTCCAACGCGCGGCCCATGTCCAGGAAGCGCTGCAGTTGGTCGAGCGGATCGTTCAGCTCGGAGAAAGCGTTGCCCATTTCCATGCCGCCGATGAAGTATTCGAAGCGCTCGACGGTGCTGGGATCTCCATCCTTTTTCTTCGCCAACGGCGAAATCTCCACCGGGTAGTCCAGGATGAACGTAGGCTGAATCAGATTCGGCTCCACGTGCGCGGCAAAGAGACTTTCGATCAACTTGCCGCGGTTGGAATGGGGATCAGGCTGGCGGCCCTGCGCGCGCATGGCTTCGGCCAGGCTGGCGGCGTCAGGATAGTCCGCGTAGTCGAGTCCGATGGCGTCGCGAATGGCATCGCGCATGGTAATGCGACGCCAGGGGGGCGCCAGATCGAGCTCGTGCCCCTGGTAGGTCAGGCGCGTGTGGCCGTTCAGCGCCAGCGCCGCCGCGGCGATCATATCTTCGCAGCGTCGCATCATGCCGTGGTAGTCGGCGTAGGCTTCGTAGAATTCGAGCTGCGTAAACTCAGGATTATGCTTGAAGCTGATGCCCTCGTTGCGAAAATCGCGGCCGATCTCGTACACACGCTCAAGCCCGCCGACCAACAAGCGCTTCAAGTACAGCTCAAACGAGATGCGCAGGAACAACTCTTGCTTGAGTTGGTTGTGAAACGTGACGAAGGGACGCGCGGCCGCGCCGCCGTAAATCGGTTGCAGGATGGGGGTCTCAACTTCCAGGAAGCCTGCGTCGTCCAGATAGCGGCGAATGGCGCTGACGAGGCGCGCGCGCGTCACGAAGGTGCGCCGCACATCAGGATTGGCGAGCAAATCTACGTAGCGCTGGCGGTAACGCGTCTCGACATCGCGCAAGCCGTGCCACTTGTCCGGCAGCGGGTGCAGCGCCTTGCTGAGCAGGCGCAGCGTTTGCACCTGGCAGCTCGGTTCACCCGTCTTTGTGCGCACCAGCGGGCCGCTCGCTTCCACGAAATCGCCCAGGTCGAGCAGCTTCTTGAGCAGGTTCTCATAGATGTCATCGCCGACTTCGTTTTGGCGAATGAACAACTGGATGCGTCCGCTGCCATCCTCGATATGCGCAAACGAGGCCTTGCCCATCATGCGCAGGGCCACCAGGCGCCCCGTCAACCAGACGGTTTCGAACACGGTTACTCTATCTCAACAATTTCAACGGTGATTGCGCCGCCTGGGGTGTTGATCGGCTTGCGTTGGCCCACCTGGCCGCCCATCAACGCGCGCCCCATCGGCGACTCATTGGAGATGCGCCCTTCGGCTGGATTGGCTTCCGCCGAACCAACGATGACGTACGTCTCGGTTTCGTCGAATGCGAGGTCACGTACGGTCACGCGTGCGCCCAGGGCTACGTGGGTCTTGTGCTGATTGTCCTCGATCACAACGGCGCCAGCGATCAAACGTTCAACGGTCTTGATCCGCCCTTCGACGAAGGCTTGCTCGTTCTTGGCCTCGTCGTAGCCTGCATTCTCAGAAACATCGCCATCCATTTTGGCTTCGTGAATCTTATGCGCTACTTCGGCTCGTCGTACTGTCTGCAGGTATTCCAGTTCCTCACGCAGCCTCTGAATACCTTCGGGTGTCAAATACACTTCTTTGTTGTTCGCCATCGTCCTCTCTCGTGCAACTTGATGATCACGGCGTTGACCGTGGCCGTCTGCGATGGGCGCTTCTCAAAACGCCCATCAAGACCCTGAATGTAAACCTGACCGGCGCTTACGCATTCGATCTCTCGGTGGTCTGCGACCCTAAGCCTGACCAAGCTGGCGCGTTCGTTGCGGCGCGTGTGTGAACAAAAAAAGACCAGCGCCGCTGGCGCCGTCTTCTATCGAGCCTGGTTTGGATGATGTGACCGCTGCACTAACCGCGAAGGGAGACCGAAGAAATCGGCAGCATTGGTAAACGCGATTATTATACATGACCCCAGTTGAAATGACAAGCTGTCTAGCCTGGGCTGCGGAGAAGGGGCCAGGCGCGGGGCCCGTCCCCTTCTCCGCAGCAGCCTGGCGCGCTGATCAAACGACCAGCGCCGCTTGCCCACGAATGTCGCGCAGACGTTTGCCCACTTCCGGCTGACCCTGCTGCTCCATCATGTCGGCCACCTGCTCCAGGGCCGCCAGAAAATCAGGCGTCAGCTCCTCGCGGCGCGCGCTCAACAGCTTGCGCGCCGCCACACTATATGCATTTCGTGTGCGCGGCGCCATTTTTTTTCGACCAGTTCTGCGTGGCCGCTGTCGGCGCCCCAGCGAGGCC
>JBGAVB010000274.1:0-4140 GCA_044228345.1 Anaerolineae bacterium
ACCGAGGGGTTGAGCACCGTGACATCGGTTCCCCAGGAAAGACCGTCCACGGTCAGCCCGCCAGGATCGGCGAGCGTGAGCCGATCCCCGCTGTTGCCCAGACCGTTGCCGATGGGACTGTTCAGGATGACCACCGGCGCAGGCACGGTGGGATAGTTCACGTAGAACAGCGTACTCGCTGCCACGATGACAAAACCATGCGCCGCAATCGTCACATCCGGAATCACATCCTGGCTGCTGTTGTCTCCGATGCGCCAGCCGCTCAGGTTCAGGGCAGTCTCGGTTGTGTTGTACAACTCGAACCATTCGTAATCGGTGTCGCTGCCCGCCTGCACCGTGTCATACTCCACTTCATTGATCACGATGCTGTGGCTTGACGGCGGCGTGCTCGTGTCAGTCGGTGTGGCCGTCGGCGTGTCGGTGACGCCCGGCGTCGAGGTGGGCGTGGGCGTGTCGGTGACGCCCGGCGTGGCCGTGCTGGTCTCGGTTGCTTGCGGTGTGTTGGTAGGCGTGGCCGCTGCCGTTGGCGTGACGGTTGGGGTATGGGTCACTGTGGGCGATGGCGCTGCCGTTGCGCTGGGAGTTGGCGTGGCGGTAGGCGTCGGCTGATAGGCGGAGTTAGGTTGGCGGGGCGTGCCGTTCAACGGGTTGCCGTTGGCGTCCTGACCATTGCGGATGACGCCGTTGTTGGCCGCCCAGTTGCCATCGCTGTCAGGGGCTGCGGGATCCACACGCTCCATCGAGAAATAGCCAGGAGAACCAGAGCCGGCCGGCCACGCGCCGCCGTTGCCGTTCGCGGAGTCAACCAGGTTGCCGTCTGGGTCACGCAAAAAGAGCGCAGCGCCGCTGTTGAGCAGATCACCGGTGTAGATGCGGTCGGCTGGGATATCGCTGACGGTGCTGTCGTCCGTGCGTTCGAGGAGGTAAAAACTGCGGCTTGCGAGGGCGCCCCCCAGGGTAATAGCGATGCGGCCATCGCCTGTCGTCAGCGTCCAGCCGTCGAGGCTCTGCGCCGCATCGCCGGGGTTGAAAAGCTCCATCCACTCGTCTGCGGCGGCGGCCGCAGTGCCTCCCCACGCCACCTCGTTGATAACCACCGTCTGTAACTGGGGCGCGGGTGCGATCTGGTGCGACGCCACGGGCAGGCTGTGCGTGGCGATCATGATGAGAACCATGAGCAGGGATAACCGGGGCGCGCGCAACATATGAAATCCCTTCTGCTGGCTGAGCAGCGCAAGTCAGGACGTTGGCGATGAAACGCTTAGGAAAACAACGAAGATCGGGGAAGCTGGCTTGATGCCCCTAACGACGAGGCCGCGGCGATTTTCGCGCAGCAGCGAACGTTATGCGGGCGTGGACGAATCTGGGGTCAAAAAGCGATAGACCAACCGAAACCGTTCGCACACGAGCGGCATGTCGGGCACAAACGTGCGGCCGATGTGCGGCAGCGTGCGCGCGAAGAAGTGCTGATGCGCGTCACGCCAATAAGCCAGGGAGCGGTCGCCCTCGCCCTCTTCCCAGGCAAACCGAGCGTCTACCTGATCGTACGAACAGATGAAGACCTGGGTGGTTTCGATGATGCACAGCGGCGCGCCGTGCGCGTCGAGCACAACGGTGTGCAGTCCGACCTGCGGCAGGGGATCATTGGCTGCCTCCCACTCCCACAGCGCCGAGCAAGTAGCCGTCTTCGCGCCGGTCAGCACTAGCGCGGCCAGCTCGTTGGCCAGATCAGGATTATCGCCGAACGACTCGGCAACATAGGTTGCGTTCTGGGCGGGCGCGTCGGCCGGCAGGGTGGTCTGATACGCTCGCCAGAAAGCATCAATCGTCTGTTGGTTCATGTCCTCGATGCTCCTGCTCAGTCCCTGTGTCAGAACAAACCCAGGGCGCTGGCTCAGTAGAAAACAGAAAGGGTGCGGTGATGGGGCGGCGCCGTCGGCGGCAGTTGTTTGCTGGCGGTCCACAACCAATAGTCCAGGTGCAGCGCGTGGATGTCAGAAAAGCGCGGCCGCAGCGCCTGGCGCAGCAGTTCAGCGGCCCAGATCGTGTGAGCGCGAATCTCAATCTCTTCCTGGCTGTTGGCCGGAATGAGGCGCTGGCTGTCCACAACGGCGGCCAGGACCGGCGCGTAGCGCAGGACGCCCAGGGCGCGCAGGGTCTGGGGCAGCTTGTAGTCGGCAAAGACCGTCAGTTGATCCACGCGGCGTAGCTGACCGGGGCCTTGCCCACGATACGCCGCGTAGATCATGGCCGGGGCTAACTGGGCGCGCTTATGAAACTCGACGCGCTGGCCGTTGTACCAGGCATGGTCATCGAAGGAGGGAAAGCGCGTGGTGAGCAGTTCCACCAGGCCTGGCGCGTCGCCGCCAGCCGCGGTCAGGACATGCGCAAAACGACCGCCAAACCCGCGCTGCAAGGTCGCACCTACCGCACGCAGGATAGCGGCCCGCTCGCCCAACAGCGGCAGGGAAACGCCGTGCCTGCCGGTCAGGATAACGCCCAGCTGCGCTGCGGTGATCTGCGCCAGGTAGGACGCGTCGAGCAGGGGAAGGCCGTCATCCAGGGCCTGGCTGAGCGCGGCCAGGACGCCAAACGAACCGCCCTTGTCGTTTTTGACCCAGACCCACTTCGGGTCGCCCCAGTAGCAGAAATTGATGGCGTTGAACAACAGAATGAATTCAGCCAGGTCGCCTGCGGCGCGTCTCCGGTTGAAGAACGGCTCGTCCCAGGTCGGCAGGCGCAAGGCGTCACGCGTGAGGCTGAGACTGATCTCCGCCAGCCGCTCCGGGTCAATGGACACGAAGCGGCTGGCGGAAATGATAGGCGGCAGCGCAGCGAGAATCATGCGGCGGCGGGCGGCAGTTGGCTGCGCCAGGCGGCGATCTGCGCTGCGTGTTCATCATCATGTTCGTACGTGTTGGCGGCGATAATCTCGGCCAGGGTGGCATTGCCGACGCGACGCACCAGGTCTGCCTCGCGCAGCGCTTCCAGGCGCAGGCAGACCTGCTCGAAAACGCCTTCCATATCTTCCAACACCAGGTCCAGCGGCCGGTCTTTTTGTTGGGCGTAGATCTGCGCGTTGATGCCGTCCACGTCGCGCATGTCCCACTGGGGCTTTTGCTGGCGTGCCAGTTGGAAGAGCAACCGCACCAGGCGCGATTGCCAGACCGCGATGTGGGCCAGGATGTCCTTGACGGACCAGACGCCCATGACGCCAGGCATACCCATCTGCTCCGGACTTAATCCATCCAGCGCCAGGTCTAGCTGCTCACGGCTGGCCTCTGTCTTCTCAAGAATGTCGGCAATCTGCATGGCCATTCGTAATTCCTAGTCCTCAATCACGACGTGGCTCAAGTCCTCCGTCGGCTGCGGATACTGCGGGTCCATCTCTTCCAGCGTTTGGCGAATGATACGCGCCACGACGTAGTTGCGATACCACTTTTTGTTGGCGGGAATCACATACCAGGGCGCCGCGGCCGTGGTGCACTTGTTGAGCGCGTCTTGATAAGCCTCCTGGTATTGATCCCACAAGGCTCGCTCTTTGAGATCGCCCAGGGCAAACTTCCAGCGCTTGTCTGGGGTGTTGAGACGGTCGAGCAGGCGCTCCTTCTGCTCCGCTTTGGAAATGTGCAGGAAGAACTTGAGAATGACGGTGCCGTTGTCGGTCAGGAGCGTCTCGAAGTGATTGATCTGCTCATAACGCTTGCTCCAGACCTCCTTGGGCACCAGATCATGCACGCGCACCACGAGCACCTCCTCGTAGTGCGAACGATTGAAAACGCCGATCATGCCTTTGCCCGGGGTGACCTTGTGCACGCGCCACAGGTAATCGTGCGCCATCTCCTCAGCGCTCGGCACCTTGAAGGGGGTGACGAGCACGCCCTGCGGGTTCATCGCGCCGCATACGTGCTCGATCGTGCCATCCTTGCCGCCCGTGTCCATCGCTTGGAGCACGATCAGAAGCGATCGCTTGTGCTCTGCATACAGCGCCTCCTGTAAGACGCGGATACGTGCGAGATCTTTCTCAAGTTTGTCTCGTATATCGGCCTTTTGCTTGATGTCCCCGGTGTCGTCAGGGTCAACATCTTTGAGTTTAATGGCCTTGTCTGGATCGAGTTTGTACTGATTCATGCGTTTTCT
>JBGAVB010000275.1:0-4124 GCA_044228345.1 Anaerolineae bacterium
GGCCGCTCAAGCCCCGGCAGCGTCTACCGCGGCGGCCCCGTCCGCCGGGTCGGTGGTCATTGGCGTCCCGCAAGAACCGGAACATCTCAACGTTCTCCTGTCAACCCAACCGATCGCCGATGCGGTCGCGATGCTGGTGGTCGAGGGCCTGATTGCGCAGGATGCCGAGGCGCAGTTCATCCCCGTGCTGGCGACCGAAATTCCCAGCGTCGCCAACGGCGGCGTGTCGGCCGATGGCTTGACCGTCACGTACCATCTGCGCCAGGGCGTGAAATGGTCGAACGGCGGCGACTTCACGTGCGCGGATGTCGTCTTCACCTGGAAAGCGGGGGCTGATCTCAATCGCGGCGCCCGCACCGCTGGCTATGAGGACATCGAGTCCGTCACATGCCCCAATGCCAACACGGCTGTGTTGAAATTCAGCCGGCTGTATGCGCCATTTCTGACGCTGTTTCCGGTCGTGTTGCCAGCGAGCAGCGGCGACCCGGCCGACATGACGGCATGGGCCTACAACCGCATGCCCGTGGGCACCGGGCCGTTTCTGCTCAAGGAATGGAAGGCGGGCGCCAGCATCACCCTGGTGAAGAACCCAGCCTACCGCGACCAGGTTGGCGTGGATCAGATCGTGCTGAGGATCATCCCCAGCCGCGCGGCCGGCCTGCAGCTCATCGAAACCAGCGACATTGACATCCTATGGGGGCTGACCGAGTCTGACCTGAACGTGCTCGACGCGCTGGCGCAGGACGGCGTGCGCTACTCGGCGCTGGCGAGCGGTGAAACCGAGTCTCTCATTTTGAACCTGGCCGATCCAACCGTTGACGCGCCGGCCGACCCGCTCAAGCATCCGCATCCGCTGCTGGCTGATCTGCGCGTGCGCCAGGCTATCCAGCTTGGCCTGGACAAGCAGCGCCTGGCGGACGTGCTGCTGGCTGGGAAGGCTGAGCCGGCCGCCAGTACTCTCAACCGCGGTTGGGCCGCGTGTGCGCAACCCGTGAGCGAGTTCAACCCGGACAAGGCCCAGCAGTTATTGGAAGAGGCCGGGTGGCTGCCAGGGCCAGACGGCATTCGCCTTAAGGAGAGCGTCAAGCTGCGCCTCAGGTATCAGACCACCGCTGACGATCCGCTGCGCCAGCAGGCGCAGGCGCTCATCGTGGAAATGATGAAGGCCATCGGCGTGGATCTGCACGTGGAGAACGCGCCGGCGGACGTGCTGTTCGCCTCGTGGGGCCGGGATGGCCTGCGCAAACATGGGCGTTTCGATGTCCTTCAGTTCACCAGCAGTCCCTCGCTGGCCGATCCAGGCCGTTACCTGGCCGACAACTTTGCTGCGGAGAGCATTCCCACGGCAGCCAACAAGGGTTCTGGCTCCAACTACAGCCGCTGGATCAACCGCGATTTCGATGTGCTGCTGGCCGCTGCGGCCGCCGCGCCTGACCTGGATCAGCGCCGGGCCATTTACTGCCAGGCTGCGGCCCTGGTCAGCGCCGAACTGCCGCGCGTCGTTCTCTACAACCGCCTGCTCATCAGCGCCTACCGCACGCGTGTGCAGAATTTCAACCCGTCCCCCGGCATCATGGGCTTCGCCTACGGCGCACCGCACTGGAAGCTCGAGCAAACGCAATGAAACAGGCCAAATGGAGATTACTCGGAGTGGTCTTGTTTGACAAACGGCCCGTTCTCGGCTATGAATATAGAGAGGGAGATGTTGCAGATGATTGCCAAGACAATTGATATTCACGAAGCCCAAACGCGCTTGCTCGAATTGTTGGCGCTCGTTACTGCGGGGAGCGAGGTGCTTGTCACTCAGGCGCAAAGGCCCGTTATGCGACTCATGCCCGTCAGCACTGATGCCAAACAGCGCATCCCTGGCCTGCATGCCGGCATGGGATGGATCAGCGACGATTTTGATGAGCCTTTAGCTGACGAGTTCTGGGCTGGTGCATGATGAGACTGCTGCTTGATACGCATGCCTTTGTCTGGTGGGACATTGATCCAACTCGACTTTCGCCGCGCGCGCTGGCGCTGTGTCAGGATCCTGGCAATCAGTTGGTTTTGAGCGTAGCAAGTGTGTGGGAGATGCAGATCAAGATCCAGTTGGGAAAACTGCACCTTGAAAATTCGCTGGCTGACATGATTGCAGAGCAGCAACGAACGAACAACATTGAGATTCTGCCAGTCAATCTCGCGCATGCCCTGGCGCTTGCAACGCTTCCCATTGCTCACAAAGACCCGTTTGACCGGCTGCTCATTTCCCAAGCCAAGGTCGAGGGAATGCCATTCATCAGTCGAGATCCGGAGTTCGCTGCCTATCCAATCGCTGTTGAGTGGTAGCATTGATCGGCTCAAAGCAGACTCGCGGCAGTTTTGGTTTCTCGCTGCGTGTAGCTCGTACTACCGTCATTGTTGTTGCATGCACCCGACCGCGTGGCGGCGCCTACCGATGAGAGCACTGCATGCGATCATGTCGCCTCAGACCACACGCGGAACACGGGCCAGGATTTCGCTCACCACTTCGTAGTTGATGGTGCCCAGCGCCGCGGCGACGTCGTCCACCGTGACCTCATGCACTCCTTGCCGCCCAATCAGCACAACCTCGTCGCCGGCGCGCACGCCGGGAATGTGCGTCACGTCGAGCATGGTTTGATCCATCGTCACCCGCCCGACGATGGGTGCGTGCTGTCCACGCACCAGCACCGGCGGCCAGGTGAAGGGCGCGCGGCGGAAGCCGTCGGCATAGCCCACCGGCACCACGGCGATGGTCTGCTCACGTTCAGTCTGATAGGCGGCGCCGTAGCTGACGAACGCGCCAGGCGGCAGACGTTTCACCTGGGCGACTGTGCTTTTCCAGCGCAGAGCGGGCTTTATACCTGGCGGCAGAGGCGTCTCTGGGCCAGGCTGCAGGCCGTAGAGGGCAATTCCCGTTCGCACCAGGTCAAGATGGCTGGCGGGCAAGACCAACGTCGCTGCGGAATTGGCCGCATGGGCAAACGGCGGACGCTGCCCCTGGGCCGCAAGCTACTCCAACACGACCAGGAACCGATTCAGTTGCCAGCGCAGGTAAGTCTGATCCGCACTGTCGGCCGTGGCAAAGTGCGTGAAAATCCCTTCGACAAACAGATCGGGCAGGCCGTGCAGGACCTCGACAAACGGCATCACCGCGTCGGGCGTCAGGCCGAGGCGCGCCATGCCGGTGTCCACCTTGAGATGCAGGGGAAAACCGGGCGCAGCCGCGCTTAGCGTGCTGCCCAGGCGGCTTGACAAGGTGCGGCCTGCGCCCAGCGCGGCGACCGCCCGCTGCAGGGCCTGGGCAAAATCGAGATCGAACACGGTTGGCGTGACCTGGTTGAGCACCACTTCGCGCGCTTGCCAGGGCGGCGTGTAGCCCAGGATCAGAATGGGAGCCGCAATGCCGGCGCGGCGCAGGGTGATCGCTTCGGCCAGGCAGGCGACCGCCAACAGGCGCGCGCCGTTGTTCAAGACCGTCCGCGCGACGCGCACCGCGCCATGCCCATAGCCGTCGGCTTTGAGCACCGCGCAGATGCCCACGTGCGGCCCCACGATCTGCTGCAAGATGCCGAGATTGCCGGCAATGGCGTCCAGGTCAACTTCCAGCCAGGTGGGCCGATCGGGCCGCGCCAGGCGCACCTGCCGCCAGCCTGCATCCTGGCGCACGAGCAGCGCTGCGGCCTGGGGCGCGGCCGCAGGCGCCAGCAGGCTGGCGGTGACTTCTTCCAGGCGCATGGCGCGCCCGCCTTTGATGAGGATGACTGGCCGCGGCGCATCAGGCTGGGCGCTGAGCGCCGCCAGCTGCGTTTGCATATGCCGGACGGCTTCGGACTTGCTGTAGGTGTGAAAGATGGCCGCGGTGGGCAGGCCAGCCTCCGCGGCGGCCTCGGCCAGGTGCCGGGCGCGGTCGCCGACGGCGATGAGCTGCTGGACCACTCCGGCCGCTTGCGCGCCCAGGCGACGATGCGCCTCGACCTCCCGTTCACCCAGGTCGCCGATGTCGCCCAGGATGGCCCAGCGCGGCCCGGGCGCGCTGGCCAGGGTCGCCGCGAACGTGACCATCGCGGTGAGCCCGCGGCTGCGCTCGCGCCGCAGCAGCGTGACGATCTCGCGCGGCG
>JBGAVB010000276.1:0-4114 GCA_044228345.1 Anaerolineae bacterium
GTATCAGTCGTGGTCAGCGTGTCGAGATCCTGAAACGCAACGAAACAAATACCTGGTACTATATCTGTTGTTCGAGCAGCGGCCTCCCTGGCTGGGTGTTTGCTGGTTTTCTGGCGCTCGACGAGCCGGGCGGTGTGCGCCCGCCTGCGACCACCCCGGTCTCGCCAGACGCTGGCAGAATTCCCCTGATTGACGTTGCCCCCACTGCATTGGCTTGAGCGCCAAGGATTGCCATCATGAACGTCGTGAGCAAGAAAGTCTGCCTTCTGGGTGATTTTGGCGTGGGCAAAACGAGCCTGGTGCGCCGTTTTGTGTACGATCTGTTCGATGATCGCTATTTGAGCACTGTCGGCGTCAAAGTAAGCCGTAAGACAGTCGTAATTCCGCGCCAGGAGGAGATGATCGAAATGACCATGATGCTCTGGGATCTGGCGGGCAGTGAGGAATTCGACCGTGTGCGGGCCAGCTATCTGCGCGGCACGGCCGGCGCCATTTTTGTTTGCGATTTGACCCGGCCGTCCACGCTTGACAGCCTCCATGTCTATCTGCGAGACCTTTCCTCCGTCAGCCCATCTACGCCCATTGTGATTGCAGGAAACAAGTGCGACTTGCTCGACCAACGCCTGTTGCAGCCATCGCAGATCGAAGGCCTGGCAAACGAAAACCATTTTCCGTGGTATCTGACCAGCGCCCGCAGCGGCGTAGAGGTTGAATCCGTTTTTCGCCACCTGGGTCGCGCCATGCTCGCGTAGGCGCCAGCAACATGATCAACAACGAACTCGATATTAGCATCGCACATTTGTTGTTTCAAGAGCGCCGCCTGGCCTATGCCATGAGCGATGCGGCTCTGCGCGTCGTGCGGTTGGGCGGTGAGTTGTCTCTGTTTGGATGTGCCGACAAGGACTGTGTCGGATTGTCCATCTTCGACCTGGTGCCGGAATTGATCGGCAGCGAGCAAGAGATGGAGAATATCCTGGCCGGGCGCCAACCGCGCTTCGAACTGTCGTGGCTAAACCGTGACGGCGAGGAGAAGACCCTTTATCTCAACTTGATCAATCTGCCGCACCGTGACGCCGCCGGCCAAATCAACGGCCTGGTGCACCTCTTGGAAGACAATACGTCTGTGGGCGAAACGGGCCAGCACCTGGTTCAACAACGAAATGAGCTGCGCCTGCTGCGCGATCAGCTGCTGCGCCAAAACCAGCACCTGGCCAGCTTCAATGCGGAGTTGAAACGCATGGATGAGATGAAATCCATGTTCGTTTCGATTGCTGCGCACGAACTGCGCTCGCCGCTCACGTCAATCAACGGTTACCTGGAGATGCTCCTGGAAGGCATGTTCGGCGCTGTATCTCCGGCCCAGGAAGAAGCCCTTCACATTATTGAAAGCAGCGTGAAACACCTCATCTCGATCACCAGCAACTTGCTCGACGCGACGCGCCTGGAGGCCGGCCGGGTGGAGCTGATCCTGGTCCCGTTCGCGCTGCCGCTGCTGGTTCAGAAAGTCGTCACCGAAATGATGCCCCAGCTCGAGGCCAAAGAGCAGATCATCGAGATGACCATCGCGCCTGATCTACCGCCGGTTTTGTGCGACCGCATGCGGGCCCTTCAGATCATCGGCAATCTGCTTGACAATGCCTGCAAGTATACGGCACGCGGGGGCCACATCAGCATTAACCTGGCGTTGGCGGCCGAGCCTGGGTTTGTGCTGTTAGCGATTAGTGATACCGGGGTAGGCATTTCGGCCAGCGATCAACCGCGACTGTTCAACCGCTTCTTCCGCGCCGAAAGCGCGTATCTGACGAGCGAAGCCGGCACCGGCCTGGGACTACACATTGCGCGCGGTCTGATCGAACTGCATGGCGGCCGCATCTGGCTCGAAAGCGACGTTGGACGCGGCACCACCTTCTTTGTCACCTTTCTCATTGCGGACGAAGACTCAGGCTGAAGCCAGATCGAACACGACCTTGATCGCCTGGTGCGCGCCTTTGCGCTGCGCGGTGACAAAAGCCTCTTGATACTGCGCCAGGCGGAAACGCTGCGTAATCAGGGGCGCGAGATCGAATCGGCCCTCAGCCGCCCACTGCAAGTAGAACGCCATCGCGTGTTGGCGCACGCCGTTCCATTCTTCCACGCCAAATGCGTTCGATCCAATCAGGCGCAGCTCTTTGAAGTAGAGCGGCGTCCACTCGAAGCGCGCCGGCCGATCTACGCCGCTGATGACGATGCAGCCGCGTGGGTTGGTCACGCGCACGCCCACGGCCAACGATTCTGGCGAGCCAACCATATCATAGATGGTATCCACACCCTGGCGCAGCCAGGGTTGACCTTGCCGCGGCCGCAGAATGGGCGCGCCCGTCCACGCGGCCACCGTTTCGATGATCTGCGCGGCCTCGCGCGTGCGTATGATCTGCTGTGCGCCCAGCTTCCGCGCCATCTGCTCCTGATGCGCATAACGGGCGATCGCCATGATGCGCGTCTTTGGAAAGAGGACGTGCAGGATGGCAATGGCTAACAATCCTAACGTGCCGCAGCCATAAACCAGCACCGTGGCGCCGGGCGCGGGCGGCGCCTTGAGCACGGCGTGTAGGCTGACGGCAAAAGGGTCCGCCAGGACGGCCTGCTCGAAGCTGACCGCGTCGGGGATGGGAATCAACTGCGATTCGTGCGCGGCCAGGTGCGGCGCATAGCCGCCGCCAGCCGTCCGGCAGTTGCCCAGGTGAATCCCCGGCGCCAAATGACCTTCGGTGAAATGCGCGCACAGCGTCACCTGGCCCTGCTGGCACGCCGCGCAGAGTGGTTGGATGCCGCGCGGCGCACAGGAGAGCCACGGGTTGACAACCACCCGCTCGCCCACCCGGCGGGTGGTAACGCCCGGCCCCACCGCTTCGATCACGCCCACCACTTCATGCCCCAGGATGTGAGGAAACGAGATGAGCGAGGTCAGCGGGTTGTCGAATGCGCCGTTCAGGTAAATCTGCTTCGTGTCGCTGCCACAGATACCGCACAAGGTTGTGCGCACGATGGCCCAATCGGGCGCGGGCAGCGCTGGTTCGGGTACCTCACGCAGGGTCGTCGGTGCGACCGGGCCGGCGTACGCGCGCGGCGTCAGCGCGCCGAGCACGGTCGCCAGGGCAAAGCGCGGTAGGCTGTAGCGAAAAACGATGGCTTGCATAGAGCCTCCGATGCTGCCAGGGTGTTACGGGCGACGGGCCACCAGCGCAATCCCCATCGCGATGAACAACGCACCCACGATCTGGGGCGGCGTGGCGATTTCCCCAAAATAGGCGCGCGCAAAGACCAGCTGCACCAGCAAGACCGCCAATCCCACCGTGACCGGATAGGCCACGTTCAGCGCCAGGTGCCGGGTCAGGAACGTAAACGCGATCACGCTGACGAAGCCCCAGAAATTGCCCAAGATCTGCTGCCAAAGGAACCCGCGCGGCTGTGAGGCCATACCCGCCTGTTTGAACGCTACGACCGAAAGGCCCGTGCTCACGACGTTGACAAACACCAGGAAAGCCATCAACCACGGCTTGGGCATGGTTTCCCTCAGGCTTCTGCGCGCCGGGCGAAGGTTGGTAGATAAGGCGCTTGCGCCGCCAGCAGCTCCGTGAGCAGCGCATCGGCGGCCGCATAGCTGTTGACCACAGGATCGAGCAGCAGCGCCTGCAGAGCCGCCTGGCGGTCGCCGTGCACCGCAGCTTCCACGGTCAGGCTGGCGATCGCGCTGCGCTGCTGCAGCAGAGCCGCGCAGCCGGCCGGTAAATCGCCCACGGCCAACGGCTGCACGCCCACGCGGCTGACCACGGCCGGCGCTTCGACCACCATCCAATCGGGCAAGTTGCGCACCGCGCCGTGGTTGACCATGTTGACGGCCATTTCGACCTGGTGGCGGTTGTGCAGCACGCCGCAGATGACGGGAACGATCCGTTCGTCCGAACGATGCGCCAGCAGCGCGTCCAGCGCCTCATCATCGTCCAGGGCTTCTTCCAGGGCCGCAGTGGTGACTTCCTTGAGGCCTTGCTGGCTGCGGAAGAGGGCTGGTTCCGCGGCGCTGGTTGTATCGGCGGCCAGGGGGTCAGTTTCCCAGGCCCAACCGATCTCCTCGCCG
>JBGAVB010000277.1:0-4114 GCA_044228345.1 Anaerolineae bacterium
CGGGCATCGCAGCGGCTGGCGGCCTTACCGGCCAGACTTCGGCGGCCGCAGCTCACCCCGCCGGCAGTCAAAGGGGATGCCTGGGGTTTCATCAACCTCCGTCGCCTCTCCGCGCGTGAACGCGTACAGTTCTATTACCTGGCATTCGTCCGCCGCGGGCGCGAACACGGCTTGCCGCGACAGCCGGGCCAAACCCCGCTGGAATACGCGGCCAGGCTGACCGCAGAGCTGCCGGAGAGTCAGCCTGATGTCGCGGCCCTCACGGCGTCGTTCAACGAAGCTCGCTACAGCCAGCACGAAATCAGCGCCGGCCAGGTCAGCCTGGTGCAGCGCGCCTGGGAGCACATCAAACGTACGCTGCGCCGCAACCCGCCCTCGGACAGTTGAGTCGTAATTAAGAAAGGAATCACATCACATGCGCATGAGTCAGTTGTTTGGTCAGACCTGGCGTGACGCGCCAGCCGAGGCCGAGATAGCCAGCCATCAGCTCATGGTGCGCGCGGCGTTGATTCGCCCCCTGGCCGCAGGCATTTTTGCCTATCTGCCGCTGGCGCGCCGCGCCATGAACAAGATCGAAGCCATCATCCGCCAGGAGATGGACGCGATCGGCGGGCAGGAGGTGACCATGCCGGTGGTGCAGCCGGCCGAGCTGTGGCAGCAGAGCGGACGCTGGGATCGCATCGGCCCTGAACTGGCGCGGCTCAAGGATCGCGGCGGCCGCGACCTGGTGCTGGCGATGACGCACGAAGAGGTGGTGGCCGACCTGGTGCGGCGTGAGGTTCGTTCTTATCGTCAACTGCCGCGGCTGATTTATCACCTGCAGACTAAGTTCCGCGACGAGCCGCGGGCGCGCGGCGGTCTGATCCGCGTGCGTGAGTTCACCATGAAGGATTCTTACAGCCTGGATGCCGATGACCAGGGCCTGGAGCGGCAGTACCAGGCGCACTACGACGCCTACTTTCGCATCTTCCGGCGCTGCGGCCTGCCGGTCAGCGCCGTGCAGTCGGATGTCGGCATGATGGGCGGGCACAGCGCGCACGAGTACATGTACCTGACTCCCATTGGCGAAGACACCCTGCTCTTGTGCGACGCCTGCGGGTACGCAGCCAATCGCCAGGTGGCGACTACGCGCAAGCCTCAGCCTACGGCGGAGCCGCTGCTGCCGCGGACAGAAGTCGCCACACCGGGCGCTACCACGATTGCTGGGCTGGCTGAATTCTTGCAGGTTCCCGCCAGCCGCACCGCCAAAGCCTTCTTCGCCGTGGCAACGCTCGACCGCGAGGGTCAGAGCCTCGACCGCTTCGTTTTTGCCGTGGTGCGCGGAGACATGGATGTCAACGAAACGAAGTTGGCCAACGTCGTGGGTGCGCGTAACCTGCGGCTGGCGACCGAAGCCGAGATTCTAGCCATTGGCGCACAGCCCGGCTACGGGTCGCCCATCGGCGCGCATCGTGACGCTTTCATGCTGGTGGTGGATGACCTGGCCGCGCAGTCGCCCAACCTGGTGGCCGGCGCCAACCGGGTAGGCTACCACATGCTCAACACGAATCACGGCCGCGATTACCAGGCGGATGTGGTGGCCGACATCGTTGCCGCCGCGGCGGGAGATGCCTGTCCCACGTGCGCGGCGCCGCTGCGCAGTGTGCGCGGGGTGGAAGTAGGCAACATTTTCAAACTGGGCGTGCACTTCAGCCAGGCGCTGGGCGCGCTGTTCTTGGACGCGGATGGCCGTGAAAAACCGGTCGTGATGGGGTCGTACGGCATTGGCGTGGGGCGTCTGTTGGCTTGCGTCGTAGAGGAACATCACGATCAAGCCGGCATCGTCTGGCCGGCGGCGGTTGCGCCCTACCAGGTGCACCTGGTTGTCTTGGGTCGCAAAGCGCCCGCGGCCGTCGAAGCCGCCGAACAGATCTATCACGACCTGTGGACTGCAGGCATCGAGGTTCTGATGGATGATCGCGACGAAAGCCCTGGCGTCAAGTTCAACGATGCGGATTTGATCGGCCTGCCGCTGCGCATCACGGTCGGCGACCGCGGGTTGAAGGCCGGCGGGGTTGAGTTGAAGCTGCGCCGTGGGGGCGAACCGCGCCTGGCGCCGCTGGCCGACATCGTCTCGGTCGTGCGCGCTGAGTTGGCAACAGACAGTGAGAGACCGCAATAAGCGGGTCAACGCCCGCCGCCTGCACCGCTTCCGCCGCTCGTTGGCCTCAGGCCGACTTGGCAACCGTTCCTGCGACCGTTCGGCTGAGCTCACGACGAAGCCCCGGTCGTCAGGTGGCTGATTTCTTAGCCCGTGGTCATCGCGCGCGTGGCAGCCATCACAGCCATGAAGAGCGCCATCAGGCCGTAAATCAAGGCTTCATTGCGGCCTGATTTTCCGCCCGTAAACGCGAACGTGGATGGGATGAGGATCATCATCAGGATGCCGTAGAGATAGTGGATCAAACGATCAGGGCGGCCCCCGCCGGCATACATGATCACGCCCATGATGGCCTGAGCGACAAAGAGCAGCTCTCCAATCGCCAGGATGCCCCACAGATTGCCGTCAATTTCACGGCGTCGGAAGTAGATGGCCAACGCCCAGATGCCAGCAATCGCCAGGAACAGGACGCCCGCGGTGCCAATGTTGTGATGGATGAGTTTCAATGACATAAATGAACCTCGTCAGGTGCGCGCGACAATGACGACGCCGATAAAAATCACCGCAATGCCCACCCAGCGCAGCGCGGGCACGTTTTCACCCAATACCAGGTAGGAGAGCAGCGGAATGAGAATGTAGGAAAGAGCCAGGAGCGGATAAGCAAAGCTGAGATCAAGCCGCGACAAAACGACCAGCCACAGCACAGCGCCTAGACCGTAGCAAGCTAACCCAAGCCAGATCGTGGGCACGCTTGCCACGGCGAGCAGGGTTTGCAGTGGCTGCTGCAGGACGCCTGCGCCAAGCCGTCCCACCGCGGTCATGCCGCTTTTGAGCAGGAGTTGTCCCAGAGTGGCCGTACCCACGGCGCCGAGGACGAGGAGGAGCGAAAAGAGCATAGACTTCCTTTCTTTGCGATGCAATCCGATAGTGGTGCAATGTCGCGGTCCAGCGCGCGGTTTAGCGCGGCACGTAAGCGTTCCGCATTCCTGGGCGAACGTAACAAGTAAGCCGTCTCCATCAAGCTGGTCAGCTCTGCGGCTGCAATCAAAGCCACATCCTCAACGCCACGCCGCTGGATGATGACGATTTCCCGATTCGCGGCGACGCTGTCGCAGAGCTTAGCGAAGTTTGCGCGCGCTTTGGTGAAGGAGGTATGGATCGTCACAAGACACTCCCGGCTCATTCATACCATCTACTTACGCTTACTGTACGCTGATTCACTCTCTCTGTCAAATGCACTGCGCCAGCAACAAGCCAGAAGACATCGGGTTTCGTGCGCCCTAAACTTGATTCGCCGGCGTCGTCGCTGTCAGCGCGCGGCGGCAGAAACCTTCGTGCAGAAGGGTGGAGGCGAGCAGGCGCTCCAGCTTGGGATCCTGAACGTTCAACGCGGCGCGGTCAGCGATGAAGAGAGCCACGCCAGCCGCCAGGTAGGCATGAGGATTGGCTGCGGCTTCGGGCTGCGCACTGTAACCCAGCCGCGCCAGCGCGGCAATGCGCTGCCCCACTTCCTGCCAACGCGGCGAGAAGCCCGCGCCGTCCGACAGCCAGGGGCCTTCGGCTGTGTCCAGGCAGCCCAGGTGATGATCGAGCAGATGGGCAATCCAGAACCAGGCGTGGCCCAAGCCCTCGGCGGGGTTGGCAAGATCGGCCAGGGCAATCTGCACCACATTGGCGCGACCGTGGGGATCATCGGGCAAACGGCCGCGCGAATAGCCTCGCTGATCGCCGAGCAGGATGTGGGCGTCGGGCAGAGCAGCCCACCAGGTCAGCAGCGAGGGCGGCAGGCGCTCCAATTCATGGGCCAGGCGCTGGGCCGGCTCAAATGGACTGTTGAAACTGGCACGCACCGACGCCGGCGCCTGTGTCCAGGCGGCCGGCGCCAGGTGAATGTGCTCGTGCAGTAGTTGGCGAAGCGTTGGTGTCAGAGCCACAATGGGATGGTTTAGGTTACCGGAGCCGCAGCGTCTGCCC
>JBGAVB010000278.1:0-4110 GCA_044228345.1 Anaerolineae bacterium
CAATCATGGAATGACCGAAGTAGAAGAAATTGCCGGCGTCCGGGCCGATGGCGTTGCAGGCGATGATGTACACGTGATTGTCGTACGCACGCGCGCGGTTGGTCATGTCCCAAATCTCGAACGAGCGCAGGAGCGCGCTCGGACGCACAATCACTTCGGCGCCCTGCACGGCTTCCGCGCGGTAGAGCTCGGGGAAATCGCCATCATAGCAGATGGTCAGGCCAATGCGCGCCAGCTCGGCGCTGACTACGCAAGGCTGGTTGCCCGGCGTGCTCCAACCGCCGCCGCGGCGGCGTTCAGTGGGGAAGAGATGGGTCTTGCGATAGACGCCGAGCAGGTCTCCGCCAGGCCCAATCAGCGCCGCCGCATTGTAGACCACGCCGCGCGTGGGGCCGCGTTCATACGTAGGAAACACCACATGCACCGACAAGTCGCGGGCAGCTTGCTGGATTGGCTCGCTCCAGCGGCCAGGCAGAACGTCCACCAGGTCCCACAGCGCCTCTGCGCTCATACGCGGAGTGAAGCCGGTGGTGATGGTTTCTGGCAGGACGATGAGCTGCGCGCCGTTTTCATGCGCCGCGCGCTCAATCCACTGCACGCAGGCGGCGACATTGGCAGCCGGCTCGTTGGGGATCACAGCAAACTGTGCGCAGGCCGCGGTAAATGCCTTCACATCCTACCTCCCCAGGGGAATTGGACGCAGCGGGCGCGGCAGCCCATCAGCGCTGCGGCTGCATGCAGAGGCAGTCGCCATGTTTGGTCAGCGCCATCGTCGCCTTCTTGGCCATCAGCGTCGCATAGCGGTCATCGTCCACATAGGCCACGATGCGTGCGATGCACGACTCGCCGTCCACGAAGCGCCAGGGGAAGCAGCCCACTTCGACGCGCTGGTTGAGCAGCAGGTCAATGTCGCCGCCCAGGCACTCGGCATGGATGATGCCAAAGGGGAACATCTCGATGTGCATCAACTGGTACTTGTCGTCCGTGAAGACTTCGGCCACGCGCTGGCCGTACTTAGCCTGGAAATGAGCCTCGGCCTCGGCGGCCTGGCGCGGCATCCATTGGCGGATGATCGTGTTCATGGGATGATCTGCGCTGCCGCAGTCCACGGCCAGCCATTTGAGCTTCTTGGCCTTGCACCACTCGGCGAACTCACGGTCGGGGCCGGGGTGTTTGACCATGTAGCGGATTTCGTCCGCGCGCGGCTGATCCCAGCCATAGCGGTGGTAGCCGGTGTGGATGATCAGAATGTCGCCTTCGTGCACATCCACGCGCTCTTCGACCATCTGCGACGTGTAGATGTCGTAGTCGCCGCAGACATCTGACAGGTCTACGATGGCCGCGGGGCCGGTGAGGAAATCGAGGGAGAGGCTGGCGATGTCCTTGCCGGGGGTGTAGAAGTGGATTTCACCGTCGAGGTGCGTACCGAGGTGGTTGGAATGGGTAATGACCTGGCCGTTGGCGCCGTTGGGCGCCAGACGCTTGAAATACTTGATTTGCAGCGGCTCGTAGGTGGGCCACGCGGGCGTGCCCACGCCGAGGGGAATCGAGAGATCAATAAACTTCATTGTTTCGGACCTCCAAGAGATGATCTGATGCTGAAAATGTTCATGCCAGGGGCCTTCTTGCGAATCGTTAGCAAGATGCGGGCATTATAGCGTCATTTGCGCACGACGCAACATGACGCGTATCAGAAAGTGAGCTTGTTTACGTTGAACGCCGTTGATAGGCTTGCAGCTCGGTCAACGTCAGGTCCTGCGAGTCGACCAACCGGTAGTGCTTCTCGGCCGATATGCCGATTCCCGTCTCAGTTCTCTCGAGCTCAAACAGAGCAATCAGGTTGGCGTCCATGAACTGGGTTGCGATCGGTCTGCAGATCAGCCCAGGGAACTTGATTTCACACATGGCTATATCTTGCTCGATTTGGACAACGCCGATTTTGTCCTTTGCACCTTTGGCCTGCACCGGCAAGACATAATGAACGCCGCGCTTATCGATGCCGATGTAGATCTCGTCCGTCTCAACCTGCCCAAGTCCCTTAACGGCGGTCCGTAGATGGTTCTGCAACGAATAGCACGTGAGTCCGGTGAAGATGTCGATCAAGCGGTTGTAACGTAGACGGGCCAACAGCGACTGCTCGTCATTCAGCGCATAGCGGGCGATCACCCCTGGCGTAGAATCGAGGATTTTTGTTTCGACAAGCATGGCCGATGGCTGCACGGCAGCGCTCGTCGTGAGGGCAATCGTGTAACGCGCGCGTCCCGCCGGTCTGATAATCCATTCGGACCCTGGCGGCGCCTTTTCCGTCATGGATTCCGGCAGTGCATTACGATAGCGAAAGCTGTACAGTACATCGCCGAGGTTCTTGGGCAATTGGATTCCGAGTTGTTCGGCCGTGGCGATGATGTCCGATCGTTCAAATGTGATCTCGTTTGCGCCTTCGCGATAGCGAGCCAGAAAGATGGATTCCATTAGCTGGGTGTAACGATTTGCCGATTGCGCCATGTTTATTCCTTCTGTGCGCCGTTCCAACGAAGTATGACGACTTCTTCTCGCAACTGCTCCCTCGTCGCAGTGGCAAAGCGAGTCCGAAATAGATCGATCCGCTGCACTTCGTAGCCCAGGGTTTGCGCAATGTCCGCCAGGATTTGCCCCGTGCGGATCATAACCCGCAGGTACGACGCCTGGTCGCCAACGACGTAAGCCAGCTGCGCCCCTGGGCGCAAAACCGAGCGCAAATCCGCCAGGTGCCGCGCCATGCCGCCAAAATAGAGGCGCGTGACCTTCGCATACATCCGCTCAAAGCCAGAGTTCTTGCCTAATTCGATGCGCCGCGCTTCGATGGCCTGCGCGATGCGCTCAATCTCTGGGTGCTGCTCGACCCAGGCGTCATCGTTGTCTGCCACGTAGACGCCCCGCGTGTTGGAGCGTACAAGTGTTTTCTTCAATGCCCTGAGTTCGGCCCTGTTTTTAACAAAACCAAGAATGACCGACTCCAGGCGGGTCGTCCGCGTGTAGTCTTTCTCGTTGGGATAAGGGGGCGAGGTGATAACGGCGGCAATCGAAGCGGGCAGCAAAACTGTTCCTAGATTGCGCGAGTCAGCCAGGTGTACAACGGCCGCGGGATACTGCTCACCGCTGATCGTACGCAGATCGTTCGCCATGTTGGTGATCTCGGCCAGCCAGGCGCTGACGACCGGCACATCATTTTTGGGCTTACCCACGCCGACTTCAGGCCCGAAATGAAGATTACTGATCTTGAAAACCAGGGCGCTGGCAAGCGCCAGAAGTCCGTGCTGATAGTAACGCGCCGCACGATGCTGATTGAGGGAGTCGAGGAGCACCAACGTTTTGTGCAATGGTAATGGGCTGATCGAATGGCTGAGCAATAGGCGCTCAGCTTCAGGGTCGAGGCGTCGTAATGGCACATCCCTGTGGGGAACCGCAAAAGGGGCGTTGTCTTCGATGCCCTGGGCGGCCAAGATGCCTAAGGCTGTGTGCGCAATGTCTTGCGCGGCTGACAGTAGGTCGTCAGGCGGAAGCTCCCAGTCGATCTTCACGCTGCTGGCGAAGTGTGCAAACGGATTGGCTTCCAGGCCAACCCCGCGCAGGTGACGACGACGGGCTTCGATGACCGTCGTCCCCGTGCCGCAGAACGGGTCCAGCACGATGTCATCAGGGCCGACGCCGAAATCATCCAGGTAGTGGCGCACCAAATGAGGTGGGAATGAGAGCACGAAACGATACCAATCATGGAAGGGGCGATCCTCCACGGTCAGGCGATTGATCTTGTCGTTTGTTTGTTGATTGCCATTCGCGACCGCCGGTTCTATGGGCGCAGCCATCGGCCAGGGCATGGATAACTGAGCGGTCGATGGTTGGGTGGTCATTGGCTCACTTCGTTTTGACTCGTGCTGGTGATGGCCGCCCAATGCAGCCTGCGTCCGACTCTCGGAGATCGGAAGATGAGGTTATGATAGCATAAGCACGCGTTTTTGACGAAACGATTGCTGGCTGTTGTCCTTGATGAACGTGGTTCAACGCGCCGGCCGATTGGCAATGAACGCGCGCTGCGCTTTGTGTGTCATAGCGTCGCGTGCTATACTGCGC
>JBGAVB010000279.1:0-4080 GCA_044228345.1 Anaerolineae bacterium
CAGGCACGCGATGTGCAGCGCGCTCGTGGCGCTGTTGACCGCGATGGCATGGCCTGCACCGCAGTAATTGGCCACCGCCTTTTCGAACGAAGGTACAACCGGACCCTGGGTCAGAAAGTCCGAGCGCAGGACATGAGCGACCGCATCGATGTCGGTCTGATTAATGTCTTGGCGTCCGTAGGGAATCATGAAAGGCCCGCTTCCGGGTGGGCCACATGCTCGCCGATGAGTTGCTGCAGCTGTTCAACCGACAGGAAATCCGGATTGCTGCCACTGTCGTAGGCATACCCTGGTGGCACCGGCTGCCCCCCGTGCGCCGCGCAGTAACTCTGGACGGAGTGCGCGCCAGCAGAAGGCAGGATGGCAAAGTACTTGCCCAGATCGACGGTATTGAAACTGTCGCTTGCGGTAATCATCTCTTCGTGGACTTTCTCGCCTGGGCGAATGCCGATGACCGGGTGTTCACAGTCAGGACCAACGGCCTTCGCCACATCCGTGATGCGGTAGCTAGGAATCTTGGGCACGAAAATTTCGCCACCCTGGGCGTTCTCCAAGGCCCAAAGCACCATGTCCACGCCCTCTTGCAGGCTGATGTTGAAACGCGTCATGGCGGGGTCGGTAATCGGAAGTGACCCCGTCTTGCGACGCTCAATGAAAAACGGAATCACCGAGCCGCGGCTACCCATGACATTGCCATAGCGCACCACGCTGAAGCGTAGGTCACGGTTCCCCCGAATGTTGTTGGCGGCTGTGAAGAGCTTGTCCGAGCAAAGCTTGGTGGCGCCGTACAGGTTAATGGGCGCTGCGGCTTTGTCGGTGGACAGTGCCACCACCCGCTTCACGGCGGTGTCCAGGCACGACTCGACGACGTTCTGGGCGCCCAGCACATTGGTCTTGATGAATTCAAAAGGGTTGTATTCGGCCGCGGGCACCTGCTTGAGGGCGGCAGCATGAATGACGACGTCGATGCCCTCCAAGGCACGACGCAAGCGTGCCGCATCGCGCACGTCACCGATGAAGTAGCGCAAGGCCGGATAGCTTGATTCGGGGAACTGCTGGGCCATTTCGAACTGCTTGAGTTCGTCGCGGCTGAAGATGACCAGCCGCTTGACGCCTGGGTAGCGCTCCAGAATGGTCTTGACGAAGGCTTTGCCGAAGGATCCGGTACCGCCGGTGATGAGGATGGATTGGTGAGTGAGCATATCGTCAGAAAAGTTAATGAATTGGGCGGAAGTCAAACCAGGGCATGGGGTGCCGCAAATTTGAAACAAACCATGTTAGCAGAAATTTGAGGGCCATTGAAATGGCAAAGGCCAGCGCAGCGCCTTTGATTCCCATGGAAGCAATCAGAAGCAACAACAAGCCGACGTTGATCAGCCCTGACGTAATGGTTGCCACCGAAAGCAACCCTGTTTGTTTTGAATAGAAAATGTAATTCGTCACCATCAAATACATGCCGTTGAATGCGTGCCCCAATGCAAGCAAGCCAACAACTTCGCCGGCTTCGCGATATTTTTCGCCGGCGATCAGCACCAGAAGGGGTGGTCCGATGACAAATGCAAGCGCAACAACTCCGAGCAAGGCGAAGCAATAGCCATAAGTCCACCGGACGATCTGCTTTTTTTCCGCAAGGCTGTCTCGCTTCAATCGCTCGAAAAGCCAAGGCACATAGGCGTTGTTGATGGCATCGAAGACCAACCCCATGGCAGATATCAGTTGCACGGCCACCATGTAGATGCCGACCTGCGCCAAGCCCATCTCAGCATTGATGACAAAGCGGTCGACCGAAGCCAGCAGGAACAGTCCTGCCGAGTGCGGTACCAGGGGCACGCCGAATGCGAGAATCTCGCGCAGGAAGCTAGGGCGCCACGCGAAGCCGAGAAGGCTGTCTTTATGGAGAAGCAAAAGGGCAATCGCTGAAAAGACGACGGGTATGCCGCTCAGCACCCAGATTCTTCCAGCCGCGCCTTGAAGGAAATAGACGACCAGAAGCAGGGAAAAAAGCATGTTGAGCAGGCTTTGGGCCACCTGGAACGTGCCATAGTTTTTGGCCTGTTTTCTCACCTGCCATTGTCCCATGCGCATCGTCACGACAAACATTGCAGCTGACACAAAAATACTGAGAATGATCCACTCAGTGCTAATAGCAAGCCAGCCGGCAAGGACATCCCTGAACGCGACGGCGCAGACAAGAACTAAAGCAATCGTCACCGAAAGCACCAGGAGACAATTGCCGATGTAGTACTTGAGCTCCTGTCTGGAAAGATGGGCGTCGTAATACTTGACGCCTGCTGCACCTTGCGCATTCAGGCCCACAAACGCACCCAGACCCGCCAGCAATGTCTGGAAGATCGCCACTTGACCGTATTCAGCCGGTGTCAAATAACGCGTAAGGATCGGCAACAACGCGAACGGAATCGCAGCAGCAAGAATGTTCGAAAACAAGTAAACCGCGGAGCCGGACAACAGGCTGCTGCTGAGAGCTTTCTTAAGCATTTATCAGTTTATGTTTATCAATACTCATAGCGAACAATGACCATTCCACGCTGGGCTAGCGGCAAAAGAGCTTGAAATCTGGGGGTATGGAGGCATGGCCTTTCATGTCTTCTGACGGAGGTACCACGGCATCGCCAGGTCCAGACCCTGCCCGATGCGCTGCGTGGGCGCGTAGCCCAGCAGCGTGGCGGCCTTGCTGATGTCGGCCAGGCTGTGGCGCACGTCGCCATCGCGAAAGCCGCGGTACACGGGCTGGGTGCTGGCGGGCACGCCATGGGCCTGCAACTTGTCGCGCAGCAGGCCGAACAGGGTGTTGAGCGTGGTGCGGTCGCCGACGGCGATGTTGTAGACCTGGTTGCGCGACTCAGCGCTTTCGCTGGTGGCGGCCAGCAGGTTGGCCTGCACGGCGTTGGCGATGTAGCAGAAGTCGCGGCTGGTTTCGCCGTCGCCGTTGATGTAGACGGTATCGCCCTTGAGCAGCGCGGCCGTCCATTTGGGCACCACGGCGGCATAGGCGCCCTCGGGGTCCTGCCGCGGGCCGAAGATGTTGAAGTAGCGCAGGCCAATGGTGGTGAAGCCGTAGCTGCTGGCGAACACGTCGGCATACAACTCGTTGACGTACTTGGTCACGGCGTAGGGGCTGAGCGGCTTGCCGATGGTGTCTTCGACCTTGGGCAGGCCGGGGTGGTCGCCATAGGTGCTGCTGCTGGCAGCGTAGGTGAAGCTGGCGACGCCGGCATCGCGCGCGGCGACGAGCATGTTGAGGAAGCCGGTGATGTTGACTTCGTTGGCGGTGATCGGGTCTTCGAGGCTGCGCGGCACGCTGCCGAGCGCGGCCTGGTGCAGTACGTAATCGACGCCTTGGCAGGCCTGCCGGCAGTCGGCCAGGTTGCGGATGTCGCCTTCGATGAAGCTGAAGCGCGCCCACTGCGCCGGCGTGACGAGGCGTTGCACTTCGTCCAGGTTGCGCTGGTGACCGGTGGCGAAGTTGTCCAGGCCGGTGACGCGCTGGTCGAGCTGGAGCAGGGTCTCCAGTAAATGGGAGCCGATGAAGCCAGCGACTCCGGTGATGAGCCAGGTCTGGGGCTGCGCGGGGAGCGTGGCGCGGAGGACGGCGTAGGGGGTTGACATGGTCTGTTGGCTGCGTCTAGGGGCAGGATGGGGGTGGCGGTGTTGGGAAGCGAGCGCGGCGGTGTTGCTTCTTGCTCCCTCCCCCTGGCGGGGGAGGGCTAAGGTCAGTTCCAATCGCCGGTTAGTCAGAGGGTTAACCGCGGTCACATCAATCAGGAACATGGGGCATCACTCCAGGGGCGCGATGGCTTGCAACTCTGCTTGCTGGCGCGCTAGGTGCCAATTGTCAAGCAGTTCTGCCTAGTGCCGGCTGGCCCATTCGATGACGAGGCCCATGGCGCGCGGCGGGAGCTTCCTCTCGGCCTTGTGAGTGCCGGCGGTGATGATCTCTCGGTAGAGCGCGTAGTTCATTTGAAAGGGGCCAAGGGTAGGGGCGACTTTAGTAGGCTATGGGTCTACTTGTGAGGGAGTCAGGCGCATGGAGTGGGTTAGTCGGGTGCGGGCCTGGGGGTT
>JBGAVB010000027.1:0-13790 GCA_044228345.1 Anaerolineae bacterium
TGTGGTTACCGCAATACCAATCGCCCGACGCGCAAAGCGTCGGGCGATTGCCGTTTTGCGCAGAGTCGGCGTTCATCCATACCCTTCGTGCGCGAAATCGGGGTCAGCGCCTGCGTTAAGCGCTTCTGAAGGCTCCATGCCTCATTCTACCGGCGGATGGCCTATATGAACGACTGGATGCAGCGCAACTTCAAGACCCTGGCCCTGACTCTGCTTTGGCTGCTCAGCCTGGGCGGCGTGGCGATGTTGGCGCGCCGCCCAGCGCCAACCCCCATCGAGATCATTCCACCGCCCACAGCCACGATGACGCCGCTGCCCACAGCCACGCCGACGCCGTCTCCCTTGCGCGTCTACGTCAGTGGGGCCGTATCAAAGCCAGATGTCTATGTGCTCACGCCCGGCGCCATTGTCAAGGATGCCATCAGCGCGGCCGGGGGCTTTGGTCCCAACGCCGACCGAGCCAACATCAATCTGGCTCAGTCGTTGTACGACGGCGCGCAGGTGCACGTACCAAGCGAGGCGGCGCAAGCGACTTTCCCGCCGGTAGGGGTCAGCGGGCCGGCTGTCACGCCAACGGTCGCGCCGACGAACCTTTCGAATCTGCCGCCGGCCAAAGCCACCCTCGCGCCCGGGTCCAAGATCAACATCAACACCGCCAGCCTCAGCGAGCTGCAGCAGCTGCCCGGCATCGGGCCAGCCATGGCGCAACGCATCGTGGAAGGTCGGCCGTATCGAGCCGTACAAGATTTGAAAAAAGTCAAGGGCATTGGCGATGTGACGTACGCCAAGCTGGCGCCGTTGATTACAGTGCAGTAAGGTGAGCCGGAGCGTCAACCCCGATCTGACTCGCTGCGTAGGACATGAAAAACGCCGCAGCGCCCCTTCTGCTATCGGTCATCTCCTCATCCTCATTTTCAATCGGGCCATGCGTGGTATAATCGGCACGTCAGATGAACGAAGGAGGCCTGACAACCCATGACCATTCTGAATCGCATCAACCGCATGGTGTTAGAGCACGGACGTGTGGTCAACGATTCTATCCTGAGCGTGGACACCCTGCTCAATCACCGCATTGACTATGCGTTCAGCGCCTACTGCGGGGACGCGCTGGCGCATCTGGTCAAAGGCCAGCCAGTTGATGTCATTCTCACGGCCGAAGCCAGCGGCATCAGCGTGGCCGTCTTCATGGCGATCGTCCTCAACAACGAGCAGTGGCCGCACCCGGCGGCCGTTGTTTTTGCCAAGAAGAGTCGCCCGGTCACGCTGGCCGAGGATGGCTTCTACGTGATTAACAGTTACAGCCGCACCAAAGAGCGACCAGTGCAGCTTTTCCTCGGCAAGCACGTGATAGCGCCTGGCGCCCGCGTCTTCATCGTGGATGACTTCATGGCGCGCGGCACCACCATGTCCGCGCTGGGCGACCTGGTTCTGCAAGCCGACGCGCAGATCGTCGGCTTCGGCGCTGTCATCGAGAAGGTGTTCGAAAACGGTCGCCAGGAACTGCAACGGTTCGGCGCGCCGGTTCATGCGCTCGTGCAGGTCACATCGCTGGCCGGCGGTCGCATTCACCTGGCGGCCATCTCTGAGGCGGCCGCGTGACCTCCTGCGACCTCTTTGTCACCTGCTTGATTGACCTATTCTACCCTGACACAGGCGAGGCCGTAGTCGCGGTGTTGGAAAGACACGGCTGCCAGGTCAACTTTCGGCCCGCGCAAGAGTGCTGCGGCCGCTTCGCGCTCGAAGCCGGCTACGTCAACGACGCCATCCAGCAGGCGCAGCATTTCTGTGATCTCTTTGCCGATGCCGAGAACATCGTTGTGCCCTCCGCGGCCTGCGCGGCCATGATCAAGCTTGAGTACCCGCGCCTTCTGCCCAACGATCCACGGGCGGCGGCGCTGGCCGGCCGCACGTGGGAGTTCAGCCAGTTCTTGGTTGATATCCTGCACGTCAGCGATCCGGCGGCGGCCTATGCAGGGAAAATCGCCTACCAACCGGCCTGCCATCTCCTCCACGATCTGCAGAACAGCCAGCAGGCGCCTGCACTGCTCAACGCCGTAGAAGGCGCCGACTTGGTGTCCTGGCGTGAATCCGATGAATGCTGCGGCTTTGGCGGCCCCTTTGCATTCAACCTGCCGGAGATAGCGGCCTCCATTCTTGAAAGTCATGTTCGGCATATCGAAGCCAGCGGCGCTGATCTTGTAGTCACCTGCGACCCCGGCTGCCTGCTGCACCTCAAGGGCGGCCTGGCGCGCGAGGGGTGTCGAGCGTCAGCCGTGCACCTGGCGGACCTGTTGGCCGGCCAGGTCACGCCGCCGGTGCGCCCACCGCCGGCCAAGCCGGTCAAACCGAAGCTGCGTCCGCGCCCCTGGTAGGCTGCCGCCCGTTTGGAGACAAAATTGTGACTGTTCACCCTTCTTCCGGGCCGTTCCCCGATCTATCGCCTCCCGACAGCCGCCGCGACTGGCTGCTGCTCGGCCTGGCTGTGATCGCCATCATTGGTATCACGCTGCTGGCGCCGGGCGGGCTGCTCGACAAAGCTGACAAAGTGGGCTACGCCGTTTGCCATCGCATCACCGTGCGCTCCTTCTTGATCGGTGAACGGCAGATGCCGCTCTGTGCGCGCTGCACAGGTCAATACCTGGGCGCCGTCGCCGGCCTGCTCTATTTGCTGATTCGAGGCCGTGCGCGTGCCAGCGAGCTGCCGGCCACGCCTGTGCTGGGCGCGCTCTTGCTCTTCCTGGGCCTCTGGGCCTTCGACGGCGTTAATTCCTATCTGACGCTTTTCCCCGGCATGCCGCATCTGTATGAGCCGCGCAACATCTTGCGCGTGAGCACGGGACTGCTGCAGGGATTTGCGGTGATCAGCCTGGTGTGGCCGGTTTTCAACCTGACGGCCTGGGCGCAGCCTGACCCGCAGCGCTCGCTCGACCATGTGCGTGAGTTAGCCCTGCTGGTGGGCGTGGGCGCGCTGCTCGTGCTGGCGCTGCAGAGCGACGTGGAAGCCATTCTGTTCCCCCTGGCGCTGATCAGCGCGCTCGGCACCCTGCTAATGCTAACCCTCGTGCTGACGGTGATGGTCTTGCTGGTTCTGCGCCGCGCCAACCGCGCCCACGCGTGGAGGCATCTCCTCATGCCGCTGGCGCTCGGCCTCGCCTCCAGCCTGACCCTCATCGCGCTGATTGACGCGGGCCGCGCCGCGTTGACCCAGGCGCTGGGCCTGCCTTTTTAACTGCACATCTCATCTAGCCTGGGTTGCCAGGCGCGTCAAAGTTTGCTATAATGCGTCTTGTTGTTTGATCCCCACGGTTCTGTCACCCAATTCTCTTTTTTCATCACGATCGCAGGAGGCATTGTCATGATCCAAGGTGTCAATTTCAACGAAATGATCAGCCAGAGCATCAAGGTGCTCACCCAACCCCGCATTGAAACCTTCGAGGAGTTCGAAAAGCATGGCGGCCAGCGCGAGGCGCTGACCTATGTCGCCGTGGCCGCGGGCCTGGCCGGCATCGTGGCTTTGATTGTCGGCATCTTCACCGGCAGCGTCGTGGGCGCCATCATTGCGTTGGTGGGCGCGCTCGTTGCCCCATTGCTGTCCTTCTTTGTCTTTGCCTTTGTCGTCAACTGGATGGGCAAACAGCAGGGAGGCACCGGTACGCAGGATGAGGTGTTCTACTCCTGCGCCCTCTACACCGCGCCCATTCTGGCCATCACCGGCATCGTGGGGAACATTCCGCTCCTTGGTTGTCTGTTCGCCCCGGTCAGCCTGATCTTGGGACTTTACCAAATCTATCTTGGCTACCTGGCCACGCGTTCCTCGATGAACCTGGACCAGAATAAGGCGATCATCACCGTGATCGTTGCCATCATCGCGCAGTGGATCGTCTTCGCTGTGATCGGCGGTATTATCGCCGCAATCGCGGTCGGCATCGGTGTCAGCTCCGGCGCCATTCAATTGCAGAACTAGGAGCAGATTTTTTGGATATTCAGAAATCCTTCACCTTCCCGCTCGAAGATGAAAAGTGGACCAACAAGGTCCTCGTGGGCGCTGTCATCAGCGCAGTTCCCATCCTGGGCATGGCGGCCAGCGGCTACGGACTCGATGTGATCAAGAACGTCATCGAAGATGAATCCCGCCCGCTGCCCACCTGGGACGACATCGGCGCGATGTTCGTGCGCGGGTTAGTCTACACCATCGGCGTGATTGTCTATTTCTTGCCTTTGCTGCTTCTCGGCTGCGCCTTTGCCGTGCTGGGCGGCGGGCTGAGCGCGGCCATGAGCGATTCACAGTCCGCGCAAGACTCGATGGGCGCACTGTTGGGTGGAGCCGGTCTCCTTTTCGGCTGTCTGGGGTTGCTCTACACGTTGATCGTGCTGGTCATCCTGCCCGCAGCCACCGTACGCTTCGCCCTGAGCAACAAGTTGGGCGAGATGTTCAAGTTCAACCTGTTGTTAGCGGACATTCGGCGCAATGTCTCCGGCTATCTGACGGTCATCCTGGTCGTCGTCGTAGCGAGCATTGCCGTGGGCGCAGTGGTGACCCTGGTGAGCGGCGTGCTGGCCGTCATCCCCGTGTGTGGCTGGATCGCAGCCTGGCTCATCAGCGCGGGCGCCAGCTTCTACTTGCAGTTGGCCGCCAGTCATCTGTGGGGTCAGTTCTATCACGACGCCCGCGCCGCGGGCACCGTCGCCCTGTAAACAAACTGAGCTGTCATCACTAAAAAGGACGCCGATCCGTCGAGGTCGGCGTCCTTTTTGATTCTCCTCATTTCCCCCGGCGCAAGAAATAGACGCTCACCAGTGGTTAATCCTACTGCGGGCTGCGATGGTGACGCCAGGATGGTCAGGACAGTCTAATAATTGACGTAAAACGAGAACGTCGTACAATCTGGTAGACTATAAAACGAACCACATACAGGAGGACCTTCGATGAGCTGGTCGTTTCGGATCGCCCAGGTCTTTGGGATTGACATCAAGATCCATATCACCTTTTTCCTCATTCTGATTCTGGGGGCGGTTCAATGGGGCGGGCCGGCCGGCCTGAGCGGCGCGGCTTTCGGCGTCCTCCTGATGCTGCTTCTCTTCACGTGCGTCACCCTGCACGAACTGGGACACAGCGTGG
Organism: Anaerolineae bacterium; assembly: GCA_044228345.1. GTDB lineage: Bacteria > Chloroflexota > Anaerolineae > SSC4 > Amarolineaceae > Amarolinea. The sequence goes on from JBGAVB010000027.1 coordinate 5,120, forward strand.
TCGCGCTGCGGTTTGGTATTCCCGTGCGCGAAATTATCTTGCTGCCGTTGGGCGGCGTCGCTGTGATTGGCCGCAACCCCGACAAGCCGCTGCACGAACTGCTCATCGCCATTGCCGGCCCACTGGTCAACGTGGTCATCGCCATCATTTTGCTGCTGATCAGCGGCTTTGCCGTCGGTCTCAATGTACTCGATGGCCGCGGCCTGCTGAGCGGCCTGCAGATGACGCCTTCGCTCTCTACGCTGCTGGTGTGGCTGCTGTCCGCCAACCTCAGCCTGGTGATTTTCAACCTGATTCCGGCCTTTCCGCTGGACGGCGGCCGCGTGTTGCGCGCACTCTTGGCCATGTCTATGGGTTACCCCCGCGCCACGGTCATCGCTTCTGGCATCGGCCAGGTGGCGGCCATCATTCTGGGCATCATTGGCGTTCTCAGCGGCAATTTCGTGCTGGCGTTGATTGCCATCTTTATCTTCACCGGTGCAGGGCAAGAAAGCACCGAAGCGCAGGCGCGCACCGTCCTGGACACCCTACGTGTGCGCGATGCCTACAATCGGCACGCTATCTCCTTGACCGTGGGCGATCGCATGAGTAAGGTGGTGGGCCACATCCTCACCAGCTACCAGCCCGACTTCGCGGTGACCCAGGGCGACCGTCTGCTGGGCATCATCACGCGCGAGGACGTGCTGCGCGCACTGAACACGGAAACCAACGATCTGTACGTGACCCAAATGATGCGTCGCGAGTTCGTGCGCGTCCACGCGGACCAGTCGCTGCACGAGGTGCGAGACATCATGAGCGAGAAGGGCGCGCGCACAGTCGCCGTGTACGATAACGAACAGTTTTTGGGCCTGGTGAGCCTGGAAGACATTGCCGAGGCGTTCACGGTGCTCAGCTTTGTGCAACGCTTCGAGCAGCGGCGCACCACCGCTGGTTCGCAGCCAGCCTAACCACCCAGGCAATCACGCGTACTCTGCACACAGACGCCATGAGCCACGATACATCCGATCCACTGGAAGAAAGCGCGGACAGCAGCCTCGCCGGCAGCGACTATGAGCGCGACCTGGCGCTGCTCGCCGAACTGCGTGAACGACCCGGCGCGCCAGACGAAACGCTGCAGTTGTGGCGCCTGGCAGTTGCGGGGGCGGCCGCGGCCATGACGCCGCGCGGTGAACGCGGCGAAGCCGCGTCGGAGATCTTGGTCGCGCTGCCCCATGCGCGCGCCGATCAGTTGATCCAAATGTCCCGCACCCTGCTCAAACAAGCCAATCCACGCGCCTGGCGCGGCGTGATTCTGCTGGCCGAGGCGTTGGCGTTGCGCGCCCGCGTGCTGCGCCTACCTACTGCGATCGGCGAAGCGCCTGCGCGGCGCGAGCAGGCCATCGGCTTTGCCCTGGCGCAGGCCCAGCGTGCGCTGAAACGCCGCCAACATCAGCGCACGCTCAACATTCTGCGCGATCTGCTGACCCTTGTGCCGGACAACCAGGAAGCGCAGGCGCTGCTCGACGCCCTTGCGCAAGCCGCCGAACCGCGCGGGCGCCCCTCGCGCCGTCGCGATGCCGCGGCTGAGCCGTTTGGCGCGGCCGATGACTCGTTTGCGGAGGCGCCGACGCCTCCCCTGCCCGTTTGGAATGATGTGGAACTGCCGGACGCCGAGCCAGAAGCGCCGCGCACCCCGGCGCCGCTGCGCGAGGTGGATTTGCACTCCGTCCTGGGCCCCGAGGGGCCGGTGGCGCGCTACCTGGGCAACCGCTATGTTTTTCGCCCTGGGCAACTGCAGATGGCGGAGACGGTGCTGGAAGCGATACGAAGCGCCAGCCACGCGCTCATCGAAGCCGGCACTGGCTCTGGCAAGTCGTTTGCCTACCTGGCGCCGGCCATCTGGTCAGGCCAAAAAGTCCTGGTCGCCACCGCCAACAAGCTGCTGCAAGATCAGCTTTGGTTAAAAGACATTCCCGCGCTGCAGCAGGTTGCGCCGCGCCCGTTCAAGGCGGCGCTGCTCAAGGGGCGCAGCAACTACATCTGTAATCGCAAGCTCGACCAGATGGCGAAACGACCAACCGATGAGCATCTGAAGGCCGGTTTTAGCGCCGGCCGCTTCATAGAGTGGGCGCAGTCCGATTCAGGCGAAATGGATGCACTGAACCTGCCAGAGCGTCTGCGGCCGCATCTGACCATCGAAAATCATGAGTGCCTGGGAAATCGCTGCCCACTCATCCGTGTCTGTTTCTACGAACGCGCCAAGCGCCGCGTGGAACAGGCGGATGTGGCCGTGGTCAACCATTCGCTGCTGGCCCTTAATCTCAACAGCGAGACGCCTTTCTTTCCCATGCCCGATGTGGTGGTGGTGGATGAAGCGCACGAGCTGCCAAACTACACCGCGGCGGCCCTGCAGTTGAGTCTGACCTATGGGAAAATCCAGGGCATCATCAACTCGAATCACCTCAACTACAACCTGCCGGGCGACCTGCGCAGCCAGTTACAGAGCGACAACAACGTCCTGTTTGCGGATTTGACCGAAAGTGCGCCGCGCGAAGCGTTTGGGCGTTGGGAACTGCTTGGCGCGCAGCCGGACATGGCGCAGTTGGCGCTGCATTTACAGGAAACCGCCAAGACGCTGCAAACGATCAAAATGCCCTACGGCAGCGAGGAGATGAACGCGGAGTTCCGGCGCTTCGTGGAGCACTTGACGCTGTCGCAGTTTGAACTGCAGATGATGGCGGCCGAGGTGCCTGCGGGCCGCGTGCGCTTCGTCGAACGCATGAATGACGGCGACCCGCGCTCGATCTTCGTCATCCAGCGGCCATTGGAAGTCAGCGATTTCCTGGCCGAACACCTCTTCGACAAGGTCAAGACGGTCATCTGTACGTCGGCCACGCTGCGCACGTCCGACGGCTATGATTACTTTCGCCGCCAGGTGGGCGCGCCAGAGCGCTGTGTGACGCTGGACGTGCCCAGCCCCTTTGACTACGTCAACAGCGTGTTAATCTACACCGCGCCCCATCTGACGCCGCCGGATCGCAACGGCGATGAGGAGACTTATCAACTCGAATTGGCGCGCGAAGTCTACCGGTTGATCACCTACAGCGGCGGGCGCGCGCTCATCCTGTGCACCTCGCTGGCTCGCATGCGCTACCTGTATGACACGGTCAGTCCGCACGTCAGGTTTCCCCTGCTCAAGCAAGGGGATGCCCCGCGCGCAGACCTCGTGCGCCAGTTTCAGGCCGCGGGCGATGCCGTGCTCTTTGCCACGCGCTCATTCTGGCAAGGCGTGGACATCCCCGGCGAGGCGCTGAGCCTGGTGGTGATTGACCGCCTGCCCTTTCCGGTGCCGTCCGACCCGGTGGTGGCCGGCCGTGATCGCCTGATTCGCGCCAGCGGCGGCGAGCCTTTCTATCAACTCATGCTGCCCGAAGCGACGCTGGCCCTCAAGCAAGGCGTCGGCCGCCTCATGCGCTCCGAATCTGACCGCGGCGTCATTGCGCTGCTCGACTCGCGCCTCTTGCACAAGTTCTATGGTCGCAGCGTCCTCGCCGCGCTTCCGCCAGGCCGCGTCACCACGAACCGGCTGGATGTCAAGGCCTTCTTCAGTACATAGTGCAAAGTGCATAGTGCAAAGTGCACCTCTATCCAGAAACGCACACGCTTTCTGCTTTGCACTTTGCACTTTGGTGCTTTGTACTTTGCCGAGATTACGGCCCAGTCACGGTCGGCTGTCCGGCAGCCTGCCAGCCCTTCAACCCGCCGGCCAGGCTGGTCACCTGGGTGAAGCCAGCCTTGAGCAGCACGTCGCGCCCAGTTTGGCTGCGATTGCCGGAGCGGCAAACGACCACGACCGGCTTGTCCTTCGGCACTTCTTGCACACGACTGGCCAGTTCGCCCAACGGAATGAGCGTTGAGCCTGGAACGTGATAGTCGTTCCACTCAGTCGGTTCGCGCACATCCAGAATAAAGGCGCCCTGATCCCGCAAGGACGCCGCTTCATTCACGGTAACCTCCGGACGCAGCGCCTGGGCCGCGGCGCCCTGCGTCGAATTGGCAGTTCTCTGCGAGAGCAGCACAGCCCCCACGATGCCGATCACCAGGACAATGGCTGCGCCTATCAGCATCGGCGCGTTGTTGCGCGCCGCCGACGTTCGTTGTTGTTTCGCCGATTTCTTGCTCACGATTGATCTCCTTCTGGCTGTCATGCCGGCATGTCGTGGATCAAATTCCACTGCCCCCGCAAAAATAGAATGTCGAAAGCCAGGGGCGTCCCCATGACGCATGCTCTGCGTTAGACGCAGAGCGCGCCCAAACGTTGCAACCGCGCGCCGCGGCGTAAGCCATGCTCGCCAGCCAACGGCAACTGGGGTTTGATAGGGCTGCCGCCACAACCCCACTCAGTTCAGGAACAACGGACCTTGGGCAACAAAATGAGGCTTGCTGGGTGGGCAAGCCTCATTTTTTCATGCAGGGCGCCGATTGATGCGCTCCGCCGCGGCAGTTACCGTGTCTGCGCCGGCGACCGACGGATTACCAGGCCAGCCAGCAACACAGCAGTCGCCAATAGGACGGCGATGCGCGGCCAGGTCGGTGTGGCGGACATCTGGACCAACCGCACAGCCGTCGGCGTCGTATAATCCACACTGACTGGCCCATGCCTCGTCGTCACGCCGTAGATGTCCAGGGCCTCAACCCAGTAATAGTATGTTGTTCCGGGAACCAAATCAGCGGCGTCTTCCCAGGTGTAGACGAAACCGTTGGAGCTGCCCGGCGACTGCGACGGGATCAGCGTCTGGTTCAACTGGCGATCCGGCCCAGTCGCCGATGCGCCGCGATAGAGGTTGAAGCCGAGGTTGCCCAGTTCGCTGACGGTCTCCCACGTGACGAGGATGTGATCTGGATAGGCTTCGGCGTCGAAAGAAGCCAGCGCGGCGGCCAGGGGTGAGCCGGAGAACGCGGTGTGGTCAGAGAAGCTGTTGACCACGCTGGACAGGGTATTCGTGTCAACATTTGTCTGGTTTTTGGTCGTCCAGCTCGCCCCGTCCCATACCTTATGGTACAGTACAGCCTCGGTCTGCAAGGGACTCCCGCCCAACACCACATCGCCATCCGTGTAGGTGAAGGACGCAGTGCAGGTGAAGGTGTTGTCAGTGCTGGTGGCGGTCCAGTAGCGCGTAATGTAGGTCGGGTAGTTTGCCCCCGGCCAGTCCGGATGCCGCGCGTTCGTCACTCGCACGCAGACGGTGCTGGCGCCCAAATCAGCCGTGAAGTTCAGCGTGGACGGCGAGTACTCCGTCGCGCCATAAGCATCTCCGACTGGGAATTCAAAGCTGCCGTTGCTGCTGTAAGCTTTGCACAGGAAGCCGTCGCCCGTCGCTGCGCCATCCACATCGGTGACGACCATGCTGGCGGTAGAGCCGGGGTGGCTGATGCTGGCGTTCGCGCCCAGGGTCAGATTGTATGCCGCAACCTTCAGCAGGCCATCGGTCAAGGTGAGCACGTTGTTGACTGCCGTATTTCGGCCCAGGCTGACGCCGGCGCTGTCGGCGCTGGTGTTGACGATAGTCAAATAGGCGAAGGTGGTGTCGGTACTACCGCTGATGTTTTGCGCGCCTGAGCCGTTGAACTCCACCGCGCGGCTGTTGGTGTTGAACGTGCCGTTGTTGATCCAATTGCCGCCGAGCTTCAGGTCGCCGCCGATGGCGGTGGAGAGCGTGAGGGTCCCGTTGATGGTCACATGCCCGCGGGTGGTGCGGGCGAAGGCCGAGCTCCCGAAGTTCAGCGCCGTCCCCGATGCGATCTCGACGTTCTGCGGCACGCCCGGCCCGCTGGTGGTGTTGGGATACCACTCCTCAGACGCCCCATACGTACCACCGGTATCGTACTTCAGCGTCGAGCTGCTGCCGTAGGTGGGCGCTTTGCCCGATTGCACGTAGCCGCCGCCGTTGATCAGTAGAATGCCGTTGATGGTGGAAAGACCTCCGGCGCCAAAGTCAACACCATCTGTGATTCTGACGGTCACATTCGGTCCAAACGCCAACGTCCCGCCGTTGATCGCCCGGGCGGCGGCAAAGGCCACTGTGCCGTTGCCGGCAATGGCGCGCGCCCCGGTCGCTGTGACGCCATTGCCGGCCGTCGCCGTTGCCAGCGTAAGCGTGTAGCCGCCCAAGTCCACATCGCCATTGGTCAGTGTGAGCAGCCGGTTGACCGTCTGATTCTGACCCAGCGAGACACCTGAGCCGTTGTTGATGGTCAGGTTGTAAAAGGTGGTGCTGGCCGTGCCGCCGATGGTCTGCGCCGCGGAGCCATTGAAAGTAACGGTGCTGTAGTCAGGGATGAAACTACCGTTGTTCGTCCAGTTGCCCGCGACGTTGAGCGTTGAGACACCGGTGCTCAAGCTAGGTCTCAGTGTTCCCCCGTTGAGGATCACGTTTCCAGCCACGTTGACTGTCGGATTGGTTGTGCCGGATGCGCCAGAGATATAGAAGTTTCCACTGCTCACCGTCAGGTTCCCGCCAACATTCAGCGTTATCGCGCCTGAAGAACCCGAGACGTAGAGCGTCCCGCCATTCACGAGCACATTGCCGCCAACATTCACGGTTCCGCTGGCAAGCGTGTTCGCCAGGCGCACCGAGCCAGTGCCGGTGGATGTGACCGTCAAATTCCCAGTGACGGTTGACAGGTCGCCTGACAGACTGATATTTGAACTTGAAACCTGATTGGGAGAGTTCCAGGTGAAATTCCCAAAGGCCTGTCCCAGTCCACTCGGACGCGTCGCATTGGTGGTGTAACCAATGATTTCAGCGGTCGAATTGAGATTCCAGGTGGCGGTGGGTATGGTTCCCTGCGTTGTGGTGTAGGTGTGCTGGTATTTGCCGCCGCTGTTAAAAGCCAGCGTGCCATTCGTAGTAACTGTCCCAGCATTGACGAGAGTCCCGTTCACGGTCATGTCGGGCGCTCGACTGCCGTTGTTGATCGTCAACGTGCGCCCACTGCTGATGGTCAGCGTGCCGCCAGAATCAACTTGCGCGCCCATGACGGAGACATCAGCCGTGTTAACCGTTAACGCGCCGCCGCTTTCAATCTGGAGTAATGAATCCGCATGAGAAAGCGTCAAGGCGCTCCCCGTGGTCATACTGTGACCATTTTGGATCACAAAGTAGTCGGGACCGGTAAAGTTAGCGGGTTGGCTGCCGCCGCCGCCTCGTAAGGTGTTCCAACTCGCGAGAGCGCCTGCGTCGAGAGAGCCTTGTGAGTAGTACACGTTGGCTCCGGAGGCGCCAATGGCAAAGACCGAGCCGGTGCTCCAGGTCGCCGCTGATGATTCCACATACACACCATTCGCATCACTGCCGCCGACGCCGGCATATTTTTCCCAGCTCGTGCCATTGCAGTGATAGATTGCCAGGGTGTAAGGAGGAACCACGGTGTTCCCATTGGCTTCATTCGGGTCGCTGGCGGAAAAGTACAGCCGCATGCGGTACGGTCCATAGGGAGCCGTGCCGCCGCTCGACGTCAGGTCGAACTGGCGTAACACGGGTGTTGTGGGGAACGGGTTGACGCCACAAGTGGTAGGCGGCTGCTGATTCGATGTAATGGTGATATTCGTGTCAAAGAGGCTGTTGCCGCTCTGTTTCTGCAGGATGACCGCATCGCGATTGCGCGCATCTTTGAACGTAAAGGCGCCGAAGTTGATGACGGTTTGTTGCGGGGCTGCGCGGCGCAGTTTGCCATTCTGCGTGAATTGGGTACAGGCGCCGCCGGTCGCCGCGCTGATAAAGTCATCCGTCGTGTCCACGGTGGTGTTGGCGTTGATCGCGAGATTGCAGAAAGAGAGGGTGCCTTCTGTCTGAGCAGGCACGTTTGCCGTTACAACGCCGTTCTTGGCAAAGACACTCGTGCCAGTGTCAGCGTTGAAGGTTCCACCCCCTGTCCAATCGCCATTGACGGTTAACGTCGAACTGCCCGCATTCCAGATTCCGCCAAAGAGATTGAAGTTGTTGACCGTGATCGCATAACTTCCACCATTCCAGGTCGCGTTGTCATACAGGGACAAATCATTGATGGTGATGTTTCCCACGACGTTCACCGTCACGGTCCTGTTGGCCGTCGTAACGCTTTCCGGGTAGGTCCCGGCATAGATCGTAACGGCGCCGCCGGACGCGACATTGGTCATCGCGTCGCCAATCGTCGCGTAGCACGGCGCATTGCCGCCGCACACCAGGCCGGGGTCGGCGTAGGTACTCACATTCGATGATGGAGATATATCCACCGTCCATGCGCCGCGTCCATGGGTGCCGGCGATCAAGATGGTCGAGCCGGTGCTGTTGCCGCCGCCCATCCACTGCAAGTCGAACGTGGCAACATTCGCGGGACCATCGCCGTTCGCCGCGCCTGAAGGCACGTTCCAAGTTGCGCCAGTATCTACACTGGCAAAGATGCCGATCTCGGTTCCGACGTAGAGCCAGGCAGCGTTGGAGGGATTGATGGCAAACGCATAGATCGGCGCCTGGGGCAAATTGCTCGTGATATCGGTCCAGGTTGCGCCGCCGTCAGCCGTGCGCCACGCGCGATTAGCGCCAAAACCAGTAAAGCCCACATAGACGATATTGCTATTGTTCCGATCAATGGCAATGGCGCCAACCTGCGTCCCCGGTTTGTTAGCGCCGATATTCGTATCCACGCGCGT
>JBGAVB010000280.1:0-4067 GCA_044228345.1 Anaerolineae bacterium
GGTGCGCTCTGTCCAGCCCCACTGGCCGCCAGCGGCGAAGTCCATGCGCGCCTGCACCGAGACCCAGTAGGTGCCCGCGGGCAGAACGGCGGCGGGAGCCAGGGCGATGGTGAAACTTCCGCCGACGTCGGTGGGCACAACACCCATGGCGCTGAAGACCTGGGTACCGGGCAACGTAGCGGCGTTATCGTAGAAGTAGACGTTGACGGCTGGCGCGGGGCCGGTGCCGTTGAAGTAAACACCAGCAACCTCGACCTGGTCGATCGTCCAGGTTTCGCCGGCGGGAACTACGAAATCGTCGGCGGCCTGGTTGTCGTAAGCGTCGAACGACGCCTCGAAGTCCTGCGAGCTAATGCTGTTGAGGCCGGGGTTGTCGGTTTGATCGTACAGGACGACGTTGGGGCCATTGTACCGACTTAATGAGCCGGCGGCCGCGGCCGATGCAAGCGGCCCGGACGAAGCGGGTGGTTTGCCTTGATCAGCAAAGACAAAGGTTGGCGCCAGGGTTACCAACAACAACGCTACGATAAGTAGAGCAGCAAGACGGGAACGCATGAAATATCCTCCTGTGGTTATGTGGAACAAAAACGGTTTTACAACAGTGCATAGGGTTGTTTGATCCTGAACACCTCCTTGATACCGTTTGCAGGCGCGAAATCAGCAGCAAGTGCAAAGGGGTTGCCGTGGTTTCTGCAAAAACGACGCCGGTATGATCTGCTTGGTCAGCTTGCTCACAACGCAAACAAGGCAAGAGAAGCCTAGTCGTCTAGGCTCGCTACGGCGTTTTGGGGTGACTTCATGTTTGGAAACGACCAGTGCCCATGAGGGGCAAAGCGAAGTGGCGAAATTGTGCCACAAAATGAGACGCTTGTCAAGATACTTTGGAATTGCAAGGGGCTTTTAGATTCAGCGGCGGCTGGCGATCAATGAGCTTGACAAAAGAGGCAGAATTACTATACTAGGGTAGAGTATTGCAATCAACAGGAAAGAAGCGAATCAATGAGCACTGTTCAAGTTACCTGGCTGCAAAAGCAGCAATACGTAGGCGTTGACAGCAGCAAGCACGCCGTGGTGATGTCCACGCAGGACGCCGAGAATGGCATCGGCATGAAACCATCCGATCTGCTCCTGGTCGCGCTGGGCGGCTGCACCAGTGTGGATGTCATTTCCATTCTGCAAAAGAAGCGCCAGCCGATAACCGGCCTGGAAGTCAGCGTCAGCGGCGAGCAGGAAACCGACCCGCCTTTTACCTTTCGCAAGGTGCACGTGCTTTACCGGGTGCGCGGCCGCGGCCTGAAAACCAAGGCGGTTGAGGATGCCGTGACCCTATCGGAGGAACGCTACTGTTCGGTCGGCGCGACCGTGCGCGCAGCGGCCGCCATAACGCACGAGATTCAGATTATTGATGAAACTGAAGCGGAATAGGCCCCTGCGGTCGCGTGAAGACGGAGAATCAAGCAAAAGCCAGTTACATTTATTGTACAAATCTGTAAAAAACTTGACAAGCCAACGTCTTGTGCTATAATAATAACGTCCAAGCCGGGGGCTGAAGGGGATCGGGGGACTCTTCACCTCCGGTTTGGCGCGTCCAGGAGGCTTGACGACCTGCTCAGGCTGCGCCGGCTTTGATGAGGGCGGCGATGCCTTCGCCAGCGAGTTGACGCCAGGCCGGATCGGCGGGCGGCCGGGCATCTGCCTCTAGCAGCCACGGTTCGCTGAGACGCAGCAAACCCAGGCGCAGACTCACCGTCAGCGCCGTGTCCGCGCTGGCCGCCGCTGGCTCATCCGGTCCTGCGCGCTGAATTTTCAATACGGCGGCGCCTTGTTGAAAGCGCCACCAACCATCCACCCATCTCACCTGCGCCTCCTCCGTTTGCGCTAACCGCTGCGCACGATTGACAACCCAAACGAGATTGCTGCGGTTGGAAAGAAAAGCGACAAGCACGCTGCCTTCCTCCTCTTCTCCCTCCAGCGCCTCCAGTTCGTCCAGCGCGGTCAGCTCCAGCACGGCGCCTTCCAGGCGGTCCGCCGGCAGCAATACCCCATAATCGCCAGAGTGTCGCAACGCGGCCCGCAGTCCTTCTTGCGCGCCCCGCTGCTGGACATGCCAGCGCAAAATATCGCGTGTCAGCGAGCGGATGGCCGGCGAATGATGCAGGGTCAGATGCAGCAGGTTGTCATGGCTGATGAGAGGCGCCAGCGCCGCGACAAACGCTTGTTGAGACTCACGGTTGGCCGCCCCCGCGTAATGAAGCTCGGCCAGGCGCAGCAACACGCCAGGATTGGTCAACAGCGCGGCCGCCAGCGATCCAGGAATGACGCCTGCAGCCAGCAAATCCTGCAGAGCCAGCTGAGGGTGAACCACGATGCGCGGCGGCGCCAGGGCCAGGCCGCGCGTGGGCGCTGGGCCGGCCAGCAGCGCGGCCAGCGTTTCCCGACTCGTTTCTGGATCCTCGAAGGCTTTGAGCGCCGCCGGCAGCTCAACCCCGGGCGCGGAAGAAAATTGCGGAAATCCTAAGTCCACCGAACTACCTCTTTGTGAACAGCGCGCGATGAGATCGGAGATCAGTCAGACGCAGTATAGCGGGAAATGGCGGAAGGGCATAAAGTTCTTGCGTATCTGCTCGATAATCAGGAAAAACGGTTGCGCTGGCGCGCCTGCGCTGCTGCTTGCGTGCACGCGCCGCCAGGGTCTTTTGCCCGAAAACGAAAAACACCGGCTCGCCCTAGCCGGTGTTTCTCGTCGTTCGTTTGGGAGGAAGGAAGGAGGAAGCTTTGAACTTTTACCGGAGCCCCGTTAACTCCGGCATTTCTCGTGCAACCTGGGCTTAGTATCGTGCGCCTGGTTTAAGGCCAGATGAGAGAAACATTAACCCAAGCTATAAATTTTGCACTGACCCACCGTTCCCCTCATTTGCGGCGCCTTCGAGCGCCTGGGCTTGTCACAAATCTATGCTGGACGGTGTTATAATAAGCGAGGCGCAAAAACAAGCCATGATGGTGAACCGAGGATCCAGGCCATACGAGGCGACCCAGGCGTTTTGGGACCAAAGCGCCTGGGTGAGTAAGGTAGGCGCAGCGGCCGTGCAGGCGAATCAAAAGGCGTTCGAGGCTTCGTTCCAGCAGCACTATGCACGCGTGTACAATCTGCTTTTTCGCTTGGTGGGCAACCGGGCCGAAGCGGAGGACTTAGCGTTGGAGGTGTTTTCGCGTTTCTGGGAACGGAAGCCCGCGGCCGTCGGCGCGGACGAGGGCCTGGGCGGCTGGCTGTACCGCGTGGCGACCAACCTGGGGTTCAATGCGCTGCGCGCGGCGCGGCGGCGCGCTCGTCATGAGGTCATCTTCGACGATGAGAGCGCTGACGCCCAACCGGCCCGCGACGCGGATCCGGCTCAAGCGGCCGAGCTGGCGGCTGAACGGGCGCAGGTGCAGGCTGTCCTGCGTCAGCTGAAACCGCGTGATGCGCAAATTTTGCTGCTGCGCCACAGCGGTTTGTCCTACAAGGAGATCGCGGCCGCGCTGGAGATTGCCCCTGGCTCTGTTGGCACGCTGTTGGCGCGGGCTGAACGCGCCTTTGAGCGCCTTTATTCAGCGCTGCCCACGGCCTGAAAAGTTGACAACGCTGACCCTGACGTAATGGAGGGAAAAGGAGGTTGATATGCACCCGACGGAAACGGCGCTGCGGGCCTATCTCGATCATGAGCTGCCGCTGACGGACCAGGCCCAAGCCGCCGAGCACCTGGCGACCTGCCAGGATTGCCAGGCGCGCCTGCAGACGCTCAGCGCGCGCGCGGCCGCCGTCAGTCAACGCCTGGCCCTGCTGGCGCCTGACGCCGCCTCAACGCCCCGCCCCGCGCCCCTGGTTTATGCGCGTTGGCAAAAAGAATACACCTCCTCCACGCCGTCCGGCGCGGAGGGAATTAGCCTTAGACTGCAAAGGAGTCTGACGATGTTACGTTCTTTGTTGAATGGACGCTATCGCCCCCTGTGGGTGAGCCTGGCCCTGGTTATCATCCTGGCGGCCGCGCTGGCGCTGGCCCCGGTGCGCACCCTGGCCGGTCAATTCC
>JBGAVB010000281.1:0-4059 GCA_044228345.1 Anaerolineae bacterium
CGTGGCCCTTCCGCTGCAGCTTGCGGGTAACCTCTTCCTGGCGTACAACAGCGCCGTCCTGCTGGCTTTTGCGGCCGGCGGGCTGGGCGCCTATCTTCTCGCTTTGATGGCCTTTGCGCGTGGGGCTTTGCCTTCTGCCCCCAGGCCGCGGCTGTTCTGGCCGGCTTTTGTGGCGGGACTAATCTTCACCTTTTCGCCCTATCACCTGGCGCACCTGCTCGGCCACATGCAGTTGATCTCGTTGCAGTGGATTCCGTTTTATGTACTCTATTTGCTGCGTGGACTGCAGCGCGCGCGACCCGGCCCGCTCAGCCGCGCCGATCTGCTCAAGCCTGGTTTCTTCCTGCTCCTGGTCGGCCTGTGTGACTGGTACTATGTCCTCTACTGCCTCATCTTCACTGCCCTGGCCTTGCCCGCGGCCTGGCTGGCGCAATGGCGTGATCCGCGCCGCTCTGCCCGCAAGTTCATGACTGCGCTGCGCATGCTGACTGTGCCGCTTGCGTCCGGTCTGCTCTTTGCGCTCCTGGCCAGCCCCCTGTGGCTGCCGATGGTCCGTGAGGCGCGCATTGCCAGCTTCATGGTGCCGCAGCGCAGCGAAGCGGTGCGTCTGTCGGCCGATCTCCTGGGTTTTCTGACCCCGCAAGGCTTTCATCCGTTGTGGGGTCAAGCCGTGCGCGCCTGGGCCGATCGCACCTTCACCAGCAGTTTCAGCGAATACACCATCTTTGCTGGCTTCGTTCCCCTACTTCTCGCCGGTCTTGGCCTTCTCTTCGACTGGCGCCGCACGCGTTTTTGGCTGTTGGTCATGTTGACTTTTGGCATGCTGGCTCTCGGCCCCGTGCTGCACATTGCTGGTCGCACCGACATCATGCCCGGCGGAAGCGCGCTGCCTTTGCCCTATGCCTGGCTCTACGATCATGTGCCCTTCATACGCATCGCGCGCAGCGTGAGCCGTTTCGATGTGATGGTCATGCTGGCCCTGGGCCTGCTCGCCAGTCGCGGGACGGCGGCACTCGTGGCGCGCTGGCGCTGGATGGGGCCGCTGATGGCTGCTTTGGTGTTGTTTGAATTTTGGCCCGCGCCTTATCCGCTGTCGCCGCCAGACACACCAGCCTGGTACAAGACCCTGGCGCAAACGCCCGGCCACGGCGCGGTGCTCAATCTGCCCATGAACTGGGATCGGCCGGGCTATTTGCTCTATCAGACAGTGCACGGCCGCCCATTGACCGTTGGTTACATCAGTCGCGAGGACCCTCGCACACTGACCAAGCGCGAGCAAGTCCTGCAGTCTCTGCGCGCGCTGGGACCTGATATTCTGGATGTTGACCTGGCGCGCGTGGGGCCAAGCGTTTTGAATTGGCTCGATGTGGAATGGGTGGTGCTCGATTTTTACAAAATGCCGGGTGAACGCGAACGCGCGCCTACGGTCATGATGGCCGAGGCCATGGTGGCTCATGAGGCGCCCGTGTATGAGGATGAACGGCTGAAGGTGTACCAGGTCACGCGGCCGGCGCAGCCGGCGCCTTTTGCCGTCCTGGGCGAAGGTTGGGGCGAACGCGTGACCAGCGGCGACGCAGTTTGGCGCGTTCTTGCGCCTGCCGCCACCCTACAGATCGTACACGGCGCGGCCGCCGCAGCCCTGCAGGTCACTGTCAGCGGCCCGGCTGGGACTACGCTGCGTTGGCGTGAACCTGACGGCCGCATCATCGCGCAGATGTCACTGCATGCGCCCTGGCAAACCATCACGGCGCCGCTGACGTTGGCCGGCGATGCTGACCTGACTCTCCAGCACGATGCGCCCGCGGACGCCGTGCGCGTGGCCCGGCTGGCCGTGCTGCCGGCGCGTGGGAATTGACGGTTTCACCGTCGGAGAAAATCAGGCCGCTGCGTCCTCGTTGGTGATTTCAAGTTCGCTGAAGACCCGTATCAGATCTGTATGCGAGATGATGCCAACCAAACGACCGTTTTCCACGACCGGCACTGGATTGACGTTCTTTTCCACCATCAGGGTGGCCACCTCTTCCACGTCCGTATCCGGGTGGCAGGTCTTGACAGGCGTTGACATAATGTCACGAGCGGTCGTGCCAAAGATGCGACGCACAATTTCCTGGTACTCGCGTTGGCCGCCGAGGGGGATTTGCGCGTCGAGCAAGGGCAAATAGCGCGGATAGTGCGGTCGGGCATGGCGCGCAATCAGATCTACTTCTTTGACAATACCCACCATCGTATCGCCATCCATCACCGGCACGCCGCTGATGCCCAGCGTACGCAGGATGCGGGCAATTTCAGCAATGGGGGTGTCGGCTTGTACGATTACTACCTTGGTTGTCATGACGTCGCGGGCTTGCATGAGGCCCTCCTTGGGTATGATGCACCTTGATCTGCCAAATAATCTACTACAACTATCTTACCAATCAATCGCGATTTGTGCAAGGCCATTAGCGCCCGTCCGGCCCACGCCGTTGGATTGCGCCCAGATTGCCGAGCCTGGCAGTCGCCCGATCCGCCGCCCGGCAGCGTTTTGCACTCCTCCCCCATCGGCGCGCCGTTTGACAAAACTGAAATCGGCGGGTACGATGAACGAAAAGGGATGATCATGCGACGAACCGTACGATGGATGACCTGCGTGCTGGCGCTGCTCGTGCTGGCTGCATGCAGCAGCGATGACAAGACAGCCACGCCCTCTTCGCTGCCAACGCCCACACAGGCGATCACCGCAGCGCCCACGGCGACTGTGACGCCGGATAGCGCGGCGGACACACCTGCGCTTGAGTTAGCGCCTGATGTCCAGGCCGCGATTGACGCCATGGGCCGCCTGACCAGCTACCGCACGCACACCCGGTACGATTTTTCCGAAAAGACGAGCGCCAGCGTTGTCACTTCTGGCACGATCAGTATCTCGGTGGAGTATGTGCAGCAGCCACAGGAAGCTCAGCGCATTTTGATGGAAGGCACGGGCCTGGGCGCTGAAGATGGCGACGCCGGTCGCATGGAGGCCATTCGCATTGGCGCGACAACCTGGACGAACCTGGGCGACGGCAATTGGATTCAATCGAGCGAGGATCCCGCATCCCCTTTTCAGTCGGCCGGGCTGATTTATGACACGCCAGAGATGTTGGTCAGCATTGCGGACGCGCGTGCATTGGGCGCTGAAACGATCAATGGCCTGGTGACCGATCACTACGAGTTCGATAAGCGCCATCTCAACATTGCTGCCATTGGCGAGATGGACGAGGCCCAGGGCGAGTTTTGGCTCGCGCGTGAGGGCGGGTTCATCGTGCGTTATCGTTTGCAAGCGCATGGCAGCGACATCGAGTTGAGCGAGGGTGAGCGCGGCGAGGGCAGGATCGCGTTGCTGTATGACGTGCTCGAAAGCAACGGGCCGGTGCGCATCAGCGCGCCGAAGGCTGAGCTTGGCCCGCCCGGTTTTGCCGCCGGCGAATTTCCCTTGCCGGCCGACGCGGAAACGAAGCTGACCAGCCGCAATTTCTCCTCATTTCTGACCGCGCAACCGCCCGCTGAGGTTGTGACTTTCTACCAGGATAGGTTGCCAGCCATCGGATGGCGTTTGCTGTCCGATGAAGGGTTTGCCTCGGCCGAGATCACCAGCCTGATATTTCAAAAGGCAAGCGACAAAATTGCCATCAGTATCACCATTGATCAAGATACCGGTCATACCCAGATCCTGGTGTCAGCCGAAGACGCGCCGTGAATCGGCGCTCCACCCCCTCACGTCGGCGACTTGCTAAAGTCAAGTTTGCCTGGTAAAGTATCAGATAAAGGAGGCCGGTCGTGCCAATGATGTCACCGCGGCGCACCAAACATCGCGTCCCTCTTGGGTTCTATCGAAGCAAATGGGTGTTCACTGGCTGCCCGCAGCAGGCGGGCGCGCTGAAGATGGAATGAACTTTGATTTTCGATTTGGACAAAAGAGGAGATGCAGATGACAACAGCAACTTTACCCGCAACGACTACCGCGCCCGTCAAAGGACACGTGACGCACGTGCTGCCCGGCGCGCAGTCAGCCATGTATGTGGCGCGCGACCACCTGGCGCTTTC
>JBGAVB010000282.1:0-4056 GCA_044228345.1 Anaerolineae bacterium
CACCACGGCGATGGGCAGGCTGTCGGTGTATCGGAGCAGGTAGTCGACGCGCTTCGGCGGAAGTCGCTCTGCCCGATCCCCGCGCAGCACGATCTTGCCCGCGGTATAGGCCCAATCCGTGCGATAGTAATGCTCGCGCGTGACCTGGCTGCGCGTCCAGCCGGCCTTGTTCAGTTGCGGATCAATCAGTTGGGCGCGGGTATCGGCTTCGTTAAGCGGCATGTTTGGCTGCCCGATCACGGATGAGAGATTCAGGGAATGGGAACATTGGGGTTTTCAGTCTGCAGCCCCTCGGCGTTGGCCGCATGGAGCAAGCCGTCGTCGGCCGACACGAAGATAAGCGCGGGCAAACCGGCCAGGGTGAGCGCAGCGTTGGCCGCCAGCGCGCTGGCCAGTTAAATGGCGTCGTACGCGCGCAGGTAGCGTCGTTGTGTCAGATCAAGGCCGCGCTCGATGAGAGCCCGCCCGGCCGAGATCAGATGATAGGTCTCGGTGCAATCGTAGATGAAAACATCAAGATAATTGCGGCGTTGTTCATCGGTGATCTCACCTCGATGACAGCGCCGTGCGTAGGCGCTGCCGACCTCCATCAACGCCAACTCGGAGATAAAGAGCGCGTTGGCCGCATCCGCGCAGAGCGCATGCACCCACGCGCTGCCGGTTTCAGTCACATAGCGTTTGACCAGCGCGCTGCTGTCCAGGTAGTATGCTGGCATCGTTGCTCATTCCTCCCCGCGCTCCTCAATGATCTGTTCACTGAGGAGCGGGTCGAAGCGGCGATCTGCCAGTTCCTGGCGCATCGCTTCACGCTGTTCCGGCGCCAGGCGCGTGTAGCGGCTCGCCAGGTCGGCGCTCACCGGCCCCAGCAGGCCAGCCATCTGCAACGCCTGGATCGCCTGTTCGCGCTCGGGGGAGGACCCGGCCGCGACGCTTTCTAACGCTTCCAACCGGGCCAAATCCTTCACACTGACGAGCGCGGCCTTGGGCTTGCCGTGCCGCGCGATGACGAAGCGCCGGTCCAGCAGTTCAGCCTGCGTTAGCAAGCTCGAGAAATCACTCCGCGCCTGTGCAACCGTAATCGTTTCTGTGCTCATGTGACAGGTCTCCATGCGAACGCATTTTGCCAATAAGACATTATGTACATTATAAGAGAGGCCCGATGGGCTGTCAAACTCCTGCTGTGCTTCGCTGTCAGCTTTTGGACAATCCCTTCACTTGCGGTAAAGTGGTGCTGCTTGACCACATGGCAGACTGGAGAAACCACAAGACGAACAGCATGACAGGACATACGAAGGTAAACACGAGCAAGACGATTGTACCCGCATTGCCCCGCAGCACCGTGCAGATGCGGCTGCCTGACGGACGCATCTTCGAAGGGCCAACAGGCACGCTGCTGGAGACTTTCATCCAGCAAGCCTGGTCCGCAGACCAGGCGCCGGTCATGGCGGCCCTTGTGGACGGGCATCTGTCCGAATTAACCCACGTGGTGAGTGAGGACATTCATGTGCGCCCCGTGACGATGTCAGATAGCGATGGCATGCGCATCTATCAGCGCTCCTTGGCCTTCCTGCTGGTCGTCGCCGCGCACGAGCTGTTTCCTGAGGCACGCGTGCTCGTGGATCACTCGCTGACGATGGGCGGCCTCTTTTGTGAGATCATGGGACGTCCACCCCTGAATGCAGACGAGGTGGCGCAGCTCGATCAGCGCATGCACGAGATTGCCGCGGCTGACGCGCCCATCACGCGGCGCAATGTGCCGGTGGCGGAGGCTGTGGCGCTCTTTGCCAAGCAAAATGACCTGGACAAGGTCAACCTGCTGAAATACCGACGCAAGGACTACCTGCCAGTGTACGAACTGCGGGGCGTGGTGGACTATTTCTTTGGCTATATGCTCCCTTCCACCGCATACTTGCACCTGTTCACCGTCGAGCATTACCCGCCCGGCTTCCTCATGCGCTTCCCGCGGCGCCGCGCGCCCTATCATCTGCCGGCGTACCAGGATTTTCCCCGCCTGGCGGACGTCTTCCATCAGCACCGCGACTGGATGGAGATCATGAAGATCGAAGATGTCGGCTCGCTGAACGACGCGATCAAGGATGGTCGCATGCAGGAGGTGGTGCTGGTCAATGAGGCGCTGCACGAGCAGCGCATTGCGCACATCGCGCACGAGATTGCCGACCGCCGCGGCCAGGTGCGCTTGATCCTGATCGCCGGGCCGTCCTCCTCCGGCAAGACAACCTTTGCCAAACGCCTGGTGGTGCAGATGCTGGCGCACGGCATGCGGCCGTTTGCGCTGGAAATGGACAACTACTTCCTGGAGCGCAATCTGACGCCGCGCGACGCGCAGGGCAACTACGACTTCGAATCCCTGGACGCCCTCGACCGTGCACTGCTCAATACGCACCTGCTCGACCTCATGGCCGGGCGCGAGGTGACCTTGCCGCGCTACAACTTCCGCGTGGGCCAGCGTGAAGCAGGCAGCACCGTGCGCCTGCCGAACGATGCGGTGATTCTGGCCGAAGGCATTCACGGCTTGAATCCCAACCTGGTGCCGGACATCCCGCCAGAGTGCATTTATCGCATTTATGTCTCGGCCTTGACGCAGCTCAACCTGGACGACCATAACCGCATCCCCACCACGGACACGCGCCTGCTGCGCCGCATCGTGCGCGATGCGCAGTACCGCGGGTACACGGCGCAGGCGACGATTCAGCGCTGGGAAAGTGTGCGCAGCGGCGAAACCGCCTACATCTTCCCCTATCAAGAAAACGCCGACGAGATGTTCAATTCCGCGTTGGTTTATGAACTGGCGGTGCTCAAACCGTTCGTGGAGCCGCTGCTGCTGCAGATTGAAAACGACAGCCTGGAATACATCGAGGCGCGCCGCCTTCTGGCCTTCTTACAGTGGTTTGAACCGTGCTCGCTCGACCTGGTGCCAGACAATTCGCTGCTGCGTGAGTTCATCGGCGGGTCCAGCCTGCAAGACTTCAGCCTGCTGCCATCCTAAACGATTTTTGTAGAGGGTTGACAAATCGCAGGGAATGGGCTAGAATGACGTTGGATTAAACTACACGAAACATTTGTCACGTCAGGAGGCCGCAGATGCCAGAGGTAGAGACCGATGCCACGCAACCCAGTCTCTTTACGCCAGAGGCGCAGATCGCGCCGGCGGCGCCGCTTGTCTCCATCCCGGCGCTGAACGCGCAATCGTCCCTGGCCGCTGCGATCACCGCCTTCTATCCCTACATGGTGCGCCAGGGATTCGCCGACAATACCATCAAGGCCTTTCAAAGCGATCTGCGTTTGCTCGGACGTCACGTGGGCGCCAACCGATCGCTCAGCAGCCTGGGCACTGAATCCTTGCAGCAGTTCCTGTACTGGCTGGAGCATGAGCGTAAAGTTCCGTGCAGTTCCAAGAGCTACGCGCGGCGCCTGACGACGCTCAAGGTCTTCTTTGCCTGGTTGGCGGCCACGGAGATCATCGCCAGCGATCCGGCCGCGCCGATTATCCACCTGCCCATCAGCACCCCCCTGCCGGTCATTCTGTACGACAACGAGGTCAAACAGATGGTGCAAACCAGTCAGGACCTGATCTGGCGGCGCCACAAGCCGGATGCGCGACCCTACCTCCTCATCAATCTGGTGCTGCAAACTGCGATGAAAAAAGGCGAAGCCATGCGCATCAAGCTGGAACACCTGGATATGTCCGATCCCCTCGGCCCGGCCGTTTATGTGCGCTATGAAGATCCCCGTTACCGCGACAAGGAACGCAAACTCGGCCTCAGCCCCAAACTGGCCCCGGCCGTGCAGCAGTATTTGCGTGAATACCAGCCCAAAGTTTTTCTCTTTGAATGCACGCCGCGCAACCTGGAGTACGTCCTGGGCGACACCGCCAAAGCGGCCGGGCTGACCAAGAGCGTCTCGTTCGAAAGCCTGCGTTGGACAGCCGCGGTGCGCGATTACCGCACCGGCATGCCGCCCGAACGCCTGCGCCTCAAGATGGGCCTCTCAGAGATTTCCTGGCGCGAGTCCGTGGAAAAAATCCGCATCCTGGCC
>JBGAVB010000283.1:0-4054 GCA_044228345.1 Anaerolineae bacterium
ATCGACCATTCCAGCTTTTCCTGCAGGAAAACAACGCCAATGCCGGTCGCCCACACGGGCGAGAGATACGTTGCAAAGGAGACGAACATCGGGCCCGACTTCCGGATCAGCCAGACATAGGCCAGCGTCGCCAGCCCCGACGGCCCTGCTCAACCAGGCCATTACAGTGGAGGATGCCAACCTGCTCTTGCGCGATTTCCTGCAAGAGCGTTGGAAGGGCTTGACGCCGATCCTCTGGGCGCAGCAGCTCAAACAGGAACGCCTGGATGAACTGATCTACCTCAGCCTGCTGAACACCGATCACCTGCCGGGCGACGACCGCCAAGGCCCGCTGAGTACGTTCTGGCAGTTTGACACCACGCCGAACGAGAAAACGGAGCGCCAACATGCTTGATTTACTTGTCATCGGCGCTGGATTGGCCGGCCTCCAGGCTGCGGTCACTGCCGCGCAGGCCGGCGCACGGGTGCGGCTCATCGCCAAAGGCTTGAGCGCCACCCACTGGGCCGCGGGCACCGTGGATGTGCTTGGCTATGCGCCGCCGACCGAAGGCGCCGCGCCTGAGTTGGTGCAGCGGCCGCTGGATGCAATCGCCGCGCTGCCGACAGCCCATCCCTATGGTCTGCTCGGACGCGAGGGCGTGGCCAGCGCCCTGGAATCCTTCGCGGCCCTGACCCGTGAACTAGGCTTGCTCTATGAAGGCAGCGCCAGCGGCGATAACCTGCTGCTGCCATCGCCCGTCGGCGCGGCGCGACCCGCGTTCCTGGCCCCACGCGGTCAGCGCGGCGGGGATCTGAGCCGGCCGGAACCGATGCTGATCGTCGGTTTTCAGGGGATGCGCGACTTCTATCCCGAACTAATCGCGGCCAATCTGAGCAAGCAGGGTTTTGCCGCGCGCGCGGCGTTCCTCCCGCTGAGCCTGCTCACCACGCAGAGCGACCGCAACACCGTGCAGCTGGCCTACGGCCTGGACGATTCACTGGTCGCGGCCCGGCTGGGCGGCGAGCTGAAGCGCCTGGTCAAGCCAGGAGAGCGCATCGGCCTGCCGGCCATTTTGGGCGTGGTCAATCATCAGCGTGTGCTGGATGATCTGCGCACGCAAACCGGCGCTGCGGTTTTTGAGATCCCCACCCTGCCGCCGAGCGTGCCTGGTTTCCGCCTGCATGCGGCCCTGCGCAAGCATGTCGAAGCGCAAGGTGTGCGGGTTGAAATCGGCATGGAGGGCATCGGCTTTCACGCGGAGGGTGACGCGATTCAGTGGGTGGAGACTGCCACGAGCGCGCGCCCGCTCAAGCACCGCGCGGCCAGGTATCTGCTGGCGACGGGCGGCATCCTGGGCGGCGGCTTCAACAGCGATCACCTGGGCCGGGTATGGGAAGTGATTTTCAATCTGCCGTTGACCGTACCGCAGCAGCGCCATCAGTGGTTCCAGCCGCAGTTCATGGACCCGCAGGGACACCCGGTGTTCCGCGGGGGCGTCGCGGTGAACGGCGATTGGCAGCCGCGCCAGGCTGACGGAACCCCTGTGTATCGCAACCTGTGGGCGGCGGGCGGCGTGCTGGCCGGGGGTGATTACATCCAGGAGCGGAGCCTGGAAGGGGTCGCGCTGGCCAGCGGCCGCGCGGCCGCTCAGCGACTCATACAGGCGGCGTAAGGCCCGCGGCCTGACGTTTCAGCATTCACGAACGGACTATCCTTATGCACACGATTTCCTGGCACTCGGTAGGCGAATCGCTCGACGAGTGCATCAAATGTAACATCTGTACGAGCTACTGCCCCGTGGCCGCGGTGACCGATCAATTCCACGGCCCCAAGTATTCTGGGCCGCAGGCGCAGCGCTTCCGCGAAAACGGCCAGCCTCATTCACCCGATCATTCGGTGGACTACTGCTCCGGCTGCCGCGTCTGCAATGAAGTGTGCCCCACAGGCGTACGCATTGCCGAGATCAACGCACGCGCCCGCGCGCAGATGGTGGCCGAACACGGCATTCCGCTGCGCAATCGCCTCCTGGGGCGCAACGAGATGTTGGGCAAGGTCGGCAGTTACGTCCCGGCCCTGGCCAACCTGGCGATGCACAATCCCTTCAGCCGTTTGCTGGCAGAGAAGGTCGTGGGCATCGCGCGTGGGGCGCCGCTGCCATACTGGAGCACGGAGGGCACCTTTGGCGACTGGCTGAAGCGCACCGCAGGGCAGCGTCTGCATTCAGACAAGAAGGTGGTCTACTTCCACGGCTGCGCCACCATGTATTACGAGCCGTTCATCGGCAAGGCGGCTGTCCTGGTCTTTGAGCATCATGGCTACGAGGTCATTGTGCCGCCGCAAAACTGCTGCGGCCTGCCCATGCTGAGCAACGGTGAATTTAAGGCCGCGGCCAGCTATCATGAGCACAACGTGGGCTACCTGGCCGATTACGCCGCGCGAGGCATTCCCGTGGTGGGCACCAGCACCAGCTGCACGTTGACCCTCAAGGAAGAGGCGCCCGAACTGCTGGACATGCAGGGCGAGGCCAGCGAACAGCTCAAGATGGGCACCTGGGACATCTTCGAGTGGCTGAGTGAGCTGGCCGCGCAGGGCCAATTCCGCACCGATTTCAAGAACATCGAGATGGTGCTGCCCTATCATGCGCCGTGCCAGTATCGGGCGCACCGCGTGGGCAAGCCCGCGCTGGAAATTCTTGAGATGATTCCCGGCCTGGATGTGCGCGACAGCCACGCCCGCTGCTGTGGCATCGCCGGCACCTATGGCTACAAGGTTGAGAAATATCAAATTGCAATGGATGTGGGCGAGGAGCTGTTCAGCTTCGTGCGCGCGCAGGGCGACGATGTCAGCATCACGGCGTGCGATTCCGAAACGTGCCGCTGGCAGTTGGAGCACGGCACGCACAAGCCCAGCCGCCATCCGATCGAAGTGTTGGCGGCCGCGTATGGGTTGTATGACCTGGAGAAACGCCGGCCGCTGAATGAGTAACAGGGGCCATGACTGCAGTTGCGTGGACTGCCGCTGACTGGGAGAGCGCCTGGGCGCCGTATGACGAGCCAACGTATGCGGACGCCCTGGCGCTCATCCAGCCGGACGACGTGGCGCTGGACATCGGCGCCGGCGACCTGCGCCTGGCGCGACGCTTGGCCGCGCGCTGTCGCCGCGTGTTTGCGCTGGAACAGCAGGCGGCTGTGCTGGCGCAAGGCGAGCTGGCGACCTTGCCCGCGAATCTGACCGCGGTCTGCGCGGATGCGCTGACCTGGCCGCTGCCCGCGGGGATCACGGTCGCCGTCCTGCTGATGCGGCATTGCACGCACTTCGCCGTGTACGCCGAACGCCTGCGCCAGGCCGGCTGCTGGCGGCTGATCACCAATGCGCGCTGGCGCGTGGGCGTCGAAGCGGTTGATCTAAGGGCCGGCGCGCCCTGGCGCGTTGCGGCCGGAGGTTGGTACGCCTGCCGCTGCGGCGCCGTCGGATTCAAAGCCCTACCCGCAGACGAGCTAAGCGCGGCGCACATGCAGCGGACACAGGAAGTTCTCGACTGCCCGCTGTGTCAAGCGGCCACAGATACTATTACAAGGACATGGTTATGACATTGCGACTGGAAGGCAAGCGGATTGCCATTTTGCTGGAAGAAGGATTCGAGGACCTGGAGTTTTGGGCGCCGCTGATGCGCATGCAGGAAGAGGGCGCTCGCGTCACCGTCGTGGGCGTCACCGCGGGCAAGACGGTCAAGAGCAAAACCGGCGGCCTGACCGCGACGACCGACGTGGCCGCGGCTGATGTGCAGGCGTCCGATTTTGACGGCCTGATCGTGCCCGGCGGCTGGGCGCCCGATAAACTGCGCCGCTACGCCGCCATCACCTCGTTGGTGCGCCAGGTGTATGACCAGGGTAAGGTGGTGGGCATGATCTGCCACGCCGGCTGGGTGGGCGCGAGCGCGAAGATCGTGAAGGGTCACAAGGCGACGGGCAGCGTGGCGATCAAGGAGGACTTGGAGAATGCCGGCGCGACATGGGTGGATGCGCCGGCGCTCCGAGATGGCAACCTGGTGTGGGGTCGCGTCGTCGCCGACAT
>JBGAVB010000284.1:0-4039 GCA_044228345.1 Anaerolineae bacterium
TGAGACGGAAAGGCGCGGCCCATTCTGCCTGCCGCACCTATGACGAGTGAAGCGAAGCCAGTCAACCGCAACGAGAGAAGGCACATGCAAGCACCAGCGAATTTGACCCTACGCCCATCCCCTGACGCCCCTATCCTGGACGAGAACCAACGCATGGCAATTCATGCCAGCGGAGGGTGGGTGGCCTTTGTGCTCTTAACCGTCATGGTTCTCAGTCTGGCTTGGGCAGTCGCCGCGGCCGGCTGGGCAGCCGGCTTGTCCATTCTGCAATGGGCGGCCCTCGGCGGTGTCTTGGCCGGCGCTGGCATGGCGCTGACGCGTTGGCCGGGCGCATTTGGCCGCCTCTATGCCCTCATCGTAGGCGCGGCGTGGGTCATCGTTCTCACATCGTCGCTCATCATCTCCGACCTGAGCCTGTTCGAAAAAGTGCAGTATATCTGGCATCAGCTTTACCTCTGGACGGAGGGCGCGCTATCTGGTAAACCCATTGCGAACAACCTGGTGTTCGTGCTGCAAGTGGCTTTTCTCAGTTGGTGGCTTGGCTACCTGGCGGCATGGGCCATTTTTCGCCAGGGCCGCGTGTGGCGTGCGGTCGTTCCTGTGGGCCTGGCGATGTTGGTCAATGGCTATTACGGCCCCAGCCATTTACGCACTTATCTGCTCATTTTCCTCGTCAGCGCGCTCCTCTTGATTGTGCGCGCCAATTTGACGCGCCAGGAGGAGGAATGGCAGGAGACGGGCATTCGCTACGCCAGTGACATTGGTGTGGATTTTCTGCGCGATGGCGCTATCTTTACGGTGCTGGTCATTCTTATGGCGTGGGTTACGCCAACCGCGGCCGCGGGCGGGCAATTAAGCCCGCTGATGAGACCGCTGGAGCGACCGTGGGAAACGGTGCGCCAGGAATGGGGGCGCCTGTTTAGTTCACTGAATTACCAACCGAGCTCGCTCGCCAGCGCCTTTGGCCGCAGCATGACGCTTTCTGGCCCGCGCACCCTGGGCAACAACGTGGTGATGGACATCAAAGCGCCTAACGGCAACTATTGGCGCGGCGTGACCTTCGATACGTACAATGGCCGTCAGTGGATCAACAACGATGCGGATGCCATCGCCATTGGAAAAGATGAGCCAATCACGGCGCCTGCGTACGTGGCACGGCGCGTAATCACGCAGACCGTGACCACCTACCTGCGCGGGGAATCGGTCCTCTTTGCCGCGCCGCAGCCGATTGGCGCGGAAGTGGCGGGCAGCGCGGATGTGACTTACATCCCAAACCAACAGTCCGGCGGGGAGCCGTCGAGTGCGGGCCGTCAGTCGGCAAACGACGCGCAGCCCGTGGACATCTCGCGTATGCGCAGCCGCCAGCAGTTCAAAGAGGGAAGTTCCTATCAGGTGGTTTCGGCGATTAGCACTGCTGACGAGAAATCACTGCGTCAGGCCGGCGTACTCTATCCAGCTTACGTAAGCCAGCGCTATCTGCAGCTGCCGGAAGATCTGTCACCGCGTATCAAGACGCTGGCGGCCGATCTCACCGCGAACGCGGCGAACCCATACGATAAGGCCGTGATTCTGGAGCAGTTCCTGCGCACCGAGATCAAGTATAATGAAAAAATCGCCGCGCCGCCGTCGGACGTGGACCCGATTGACTACGTGCTGTTCGAGACCAAAGAGGGCTACTGCGACTATTACGCCTCGGCCATGACGGTGATGGCACGCAGTCTCGGTATTCCGGCGCGTTTCGTGGCAGGTTACTCACAGGGCGATTATGAGGAGGAGACAGGCGTTTACCGCGTGCGAGAAGCCAATGCACATTCCTGGGTGGAAGTCTACTTCCCCAACTACGGTTGGATCGAGTTCGAGCCAACCGCGGCCCAGCCGAGCATTGTGCGTCCCGCGCAGCCTTCCACGCCCACCGATGCCCAGAAGGCCGCGGACGAGGCTGCGCAGAAAGAAGCGCGCGATCTGCGCTCAGAAGAGAACAAGTTTGGCGAGGGCGAGGATGTGCCAGGCGGCGATGTGCCAACTGGACAGGCTGCCAGCCTACCCGTCGTCGGTCAGATCGGTGTGGGGATCGCGCTCCTCGGCGTGATGGCTGCGGCCGTCGTGCTGTTATCCCGCCGTGCACGCACGCGCCAGCCGGTTGCCCTGCCGCCAGACATGACGCTGCGCATTTACGAACGGTTGGACCGTTGGGCCACGCGCGTCGGATTGGGTCGTCGCGTCTCGCAAACGCCGTATGAGCATACGGGTATGCTGGTCAAAGCCCTGCCGGAAGGCGCGGCGCCTATTCGCCGCATCACCGACCTCTACGTACAAGAGTGCTTCAGCCCGGTCGCCGTCACCGCACGCGATCTGCAGGCGCTGTTTGCAGACTGGCAGTCGCTGCAGCCCGTGCTGCGCCGCTATTGGACCGACTACCAGAGCAAACTGCCGCTGCAGAAGCGCGTCCCCAGCCTGCGCCGGCGCAAGCGCTAACTGGGCCGCAGTTCAGGTTTGCTTGCACTCCAACAGGATGACCTGGGTTTCTTCTGGCAAATCGGCGGCTGTGATCTTGAGCATTTCCTGCACGGGGGGTTCGGGAAGGCCCATGGCCTTGAGAAATTTCTCCACCGGATCCAGTTTTCCGGTGTAGAGCGGCGTTTGGTAGTGCATCGGGATCACAATGCTCGGCTCCAGCAGGCTGATGACTTCGGCCGCGCGCGCGGCGTCGAGCGCGGCGCCTCCCCCCACGGGCACCAGCAAAACATCCACTTTTGGCATGGCTTCCACCTGGGCCTGCGTTGGAATCTGCCCCAGATCGCCCAGGTGACAAACCGTCAGTTTGTCGAATTCGAAAACAAAAATCGTATTGTGTTCGGGCAGCGACGGTTGGTCGCTCTTCTCTTGTTTGGCGGCCGCGTGCAGCGTGGAGACGCCAGTGATGAAAATTCCGCCAATCTCGTACTCGCCAGGGCCTGTCAGCACCATCGGCTCCCCTTTGATGGCCTGTTGACTGTTGTGCCCAGGCGCATCGTGACTGACCGTCACGACGTCTGCGCGCAATCGCGGCAAGGTGTACCCGATTGTTTTATCGTAGGGATCGGTCACGATTGTCGTCTGTCGCTCGCGCAGGCGAAAACAAGAATGACCATACCAAGTGATTTCCATGTGCGTGAGTCCTCCTCATCAGCAATCCACGGCTATTATACCCGAAGATGGAACAAAAGAAAAAACGTTCTAGATGGAATCTAATAATTTTAACAGATAGATTTGACAAAATTGTCTAAAGGCGTTACAATCGCGGCATGAGCAGAGCAACGCTGGTCGAAAGGAGCCAATAGATGGCCTTACTGCGAGCATTACAAGACAGCCCAGCCGGCCATATCGTAGAGATTTTGCAGCGGAATGGCCCGCTGAGTATCAAAGAAATCGAAGAACGCGTTGGCGTGACCAAGACAGCCGTGCGCCAACAGTTGACCAGTTTGATGGCCGACGGCATGGTAGCGACGCGTCTGGTGCGCGAGGGTGTAGGGCGCCCCCATTACGTCTACCTCTTGACCGACAAGGCGCGCGAGGTCTTTGCCGATTACTCCGACGAACTGGTGCTTTCGCTGTATGAAGAGTTGCTGGCTGAAGTCGGCCCCGCGCAGGTTGCCTTGCTGCTCAATCGTGTGGGCAGCCGCCTGGCGACGAAGTATGATCAGCCGTTGCGCGGCAGCCGCCTGGGCGAGCGGGTGCGCTTGCTGGCCTCCGCCCTGGACGACAAGGGCATCCTGACTGATCTGCACTCGACCAGCAGCGGCTTCATTTTGAAATCGTACAACTGCCCGTACCATGAGCTGGCGCAGGAGCATCGTGAAATTTGCCAAATGGAGCAGACGATGATGTCCGAAGTGCTGGCCGCAAATGTCGAACTCACGCAGTGTATGATGGACGGTCACCGCGGCTGCGAATTCACGGTGCTGCCCAGGTCTGCCGTGATTCAACTTGAAACGCAAATCGCGAACTAAACAAAACAAGAAACGTAACTAAGCACAGAAAGGGGCTTGTTTGCCACATA
>JBGAVB010000285.1:0-252 GCA_044228345.1 Anaerolineae bacterium
GTTGATCTTCAACAATCGCTGCAACCCCAAAGCTGAAACACGCCCGCAGCGCGATGCAAGCCCCGCCGGGGCTGCCAGACCCGATAGGGCCTTCCGCCTCGCCGTCCGATCCGTTTACGGTCGCGCGGCTCGCAGCCCGATCCGTTCACGGTCGGGCTGCGTTGGTCTGGCCTCAGGTAATTTTCTCTTGCCAGCAGTCTGAGTAGAATCACAAGAAAGCCCGTCGCACACGACGGGCAAATATGAGAAAAG
>JBGAVB010000285.1:262-4033 GCA_044228345.1 Anaerolineae bacterium
CCCGGCAAGGCAGAATGTCGCGCATAAACAAGAGATGGATATTCGTGTTCGGGATGTGAACCTGGGCGGTGGAGGATGGGACGAGATCGTAAGCGATTTGCTGGTCATCAGCCTGTTCGAAGGCCAATCAGCTAAAGAGGCGGGTTTCGGTACGCTTGATGCGGCCTTGGGCGGTATGATCGAACAAGTCATCCGCACTGGGGACTTCAAAGGCGAGGCGCTCAAAACGCGCCTGCTGTACACACACGGCGATGCCGTCGCCACGCGGCGCATTCTGCTGGTTGGGCTGGGCAAGCAAGCCGAGTTCAGCGCGGCCGTGGCGCGCCGGGCCGCTGGCGTGGCCGCGCAAGCCCTGGTTGACTTAAAGCTGCGGCGCCTGACCAGCGTGGTGCATGGCGCTGGCAACCACCGCCTACCGGCTGCAACCGCGGCCCAAGCTGTGGTGGAGGGCACCCTCCTGGGCCTCTATCGTTTCATCACCCATAAACGTGAGGAAAATACGCAGCGCGCCGCCGTGGATGCAGATGAACTGGTTCTGCTGGCGCCGACGGCTGACCTGGTCAAGGAAATGGAAGTCGGCGCGCGGGTGGGCCAAATACTGGCTGACAACGCCAACCTGGTGCGCGATCTCGTGAACGAGCCAGGTAATTATGTCACGCCAACGGTTCTGGCTGCGCAGGCGCGGGCCTTGACCCAGGAGATGGGCATTGCCCTGACGGTGTATGATGAAGATGCCATGCGCGCGATGGGCATGGAGTCCTTTCTCAGCGTCAGCCGCGGCAGCGCGGAAGAGGCGCAGTTCATCGTGCTGGAATACTTTCCGCCGGCTGCCGCAAGCGCCGACACTCTGGTGCTGGTCGGCAAGGCGATTACATTCGACACTGGCGGCATTTCAATCAAGCCCAACGATGGGATGTGGGAGATGAAGAGCGATATGGCAGGCGGCGCGGCCGTCATCGGCGCGCTGCGCAGCATTGCACAGCTAAACCTGCCGGTGCGCGTGGTGGGCCTGGTGTGCGCGGCTGAAAACATGCCCGGTCCGGCGGCGATCAAGCCCGGCGATGTGGTCAAGGCCATGAATGGCAAATCGGTTGAATATATCAGCACCGACGCTGAAGGTCGCATGGTGTTGGCCGACGGTTTGTGCTACAGCGCCCGCTACCAGCCTGCGGCCATTGTGGACTGCGCTACGTTGACCGGCTCCATCGTCATGACCCTCTCGTCCGACCTGAGCGGCATCTTCTGCAATGATGACGCCTTGTTCGCCCGGCTGCAAGCAGCCAGCGAAGCGGCTGGCGAGCCGCTCTGGCGTCTGCCGCTTTGGAAACCCTATCGGGAACGGATCAACAGTGATGTGGCTGACATGAAGGGCAGCACGGGTACGCGCTACGCGGGCGCGATCGTGGCAGCCCTATTCCTACAGGAATTTGTGCCAGAGAATACGCCGTGGGCGCATATGGACATTGCCGGCGCCGCCTGGCAAGACGACAACAAGCCGTACCAGCCCCGTGGTGCTTCGGCCAACCCAATGCGCACGCTCGTGGAGTTCGTGCGCGCGTGGGCCGAGTAAGGACATAAAGAAACCCGCTTTCTCCTCGAAAGCGGGTTTGACATCAGCATGGCGCCCGGTTTATCGTGGCTTTCTGCAAAAGCACGACGAACCGGGTTTTGTGTCGTGCACATTACTGCACCGGCAGCGTCGGCGCCTCACTGACGTCGCGATTGCGCCAAAGATAGGCTAGAACGCCCACGACGGAAACGGCTGAGCCAATGGCAGCCGCGCCTAACATCCAATCGCGACGCGAGTCGCGCTCAAGCGGTTCCAACGCCAGCGAAGGCGACAACTGGCGGTAGCCGCTGGCAACCAGGGCCCGACGCAGGTCCTGGCGAAAGGCAGCGCGCGGCTTGACCGGCCGCATCCAGGCGGCCAGATCACGCGTCAGGCGCAGCAGTGGATGTAAATCTGGGCGCAGCTCTGGGAACAGGGCGAGGTAATCCTGCGAGTGATCATCACCAAAAAACAAGCGTTCGGCATACGATGACAGTAAGTCGGCGATGGTGGTGTCTTCCATCAACATCATGTTGCTCCCCCGTTTCTGTAATGATCTATGCCCACATGCAAAACGCCTAAACCCGGTAGGCCACGACGCCGATCGTGCCAGGCCCCAAGTTGGCTGCGACCGATGTACACAGCGGCGTGATAAAAGCCTGCTGCAGCGTAAAGCATTGTTGAGCTCGATGCAGGAGGTCGGTCGCTTCTTCGGCCGCACGCGCGTGAATCACAGCAAAGTTGATCGGCGCTTTGCCGACCTTCTCTGCAACCAGATCCAACAGATACTGCAACGCGCGCTTGCGGCTGCGTACGCGTCCCTGAACATCGAGCGAGCCTTCATGAAGCCCAATGATGGGCTTGACATCCAGCAAGGAGGCAACTGCGTACTGCAGCGCGTTGACGCGGCCGCTCATCTGGGCGAACTTGAGATCCTTGAGTGTCAAGAAAATGAGGATGCGCTCCCGAATGACGCGTAGCCGGGCCAGAATTTCCTCCAGGCTGGCGCCGGCCTGGCTCATCTGCCACGCTTCCCACACCATGAAACCAAGCGCACCCGAGCCGGCCAGGCTGTCAAAAACCTCGACCCGCACCTCATCCTGCACCATCGCCCTTGCCAATTCGGCTGAATTGTAGGTGCCGCTCAGCTTGCTCGTGATGTGCAACGATAGCACTGGATCGCCATGCCGGCCCGCCTTACGGTAGACATCAGCCAACAGCCCCGGCGCCGGCTGCGACGTTTTCGGAATGATGCCCAGCGCCTGCACCTTCTCATAAAAGGTCGCTTCGTCAATCGTTTCGCCTTCCAGGTACGTATCGGCGCCAAAGCGAATGGTGATTGGCACCACGTGTGGTTGCAGTTGGGCCATCAAGGCGGGCGGCAGGTCGCACGTCGAATCGGTTACTAGTTGCAGCATGACAAGCCTATCCATTCCGGAGGACGCTGTCCGACAGCGTTCACGCGCAGAAGCGCGCACTCCGCCGGAAAAACTCGGCCGTTACCAGTTGAATCCGCGTGCGGCCAGGTCCTCACGCAGCGCAATGAGCGTGCGATGATAAAGCGACTTGATCGCGCCTTCCGTCCGGCCCATCATTTCCCCAATCTCAGCATTGGGCAGATGTTCCACAAACTTCAGCGCAATGAGCTGCTGGCGGTCGGAAGGCAGTCGGCGGATGGCAGCGAGCAGCGCCGCGCGACGCTCATTCTCTTCAACATGCGCGTCGGGGGTACCGCCGCGCGCGCCAGCCCCAGTCACATCTTCAAGCGAGACCACTTTGCGCCGGCCGCGATCGCGATGCCAATTCGCCACCAGGTTATGGGCGATCCGATAGAGCCAGGCTGAGAATGGCAGTCCGCGATGAACATAGCGCCCAATGCTGTCCAGCGCCCGGAAAAAGGTGCGGGCCGTCAAATCCTCGGCGTCAGCATGGCTACCGGTACGATAATAAATGTAACTGTAGATGCGATCTACGTAGATCTCATACAGCTGACCAAATGCTTCAGGGTCGGTCTTGGCCCGATCAATCAGGCTTAACTCACGTGCAGTTGTTGGCGCCACCGCTGGCTTTGCTCCTCAGCGTGTGACCATCCGTGGAGAGCGCCTGCTCTGCCCGCAAGTGCTTGCCCATTGGCACCGTTTAGAACACCGGAAACGGTGCAAAGTTGCGCAGCGCGTCAAAAGCAGCTCGATTTCCCACTCGGTCACGTCTTGATGCACGAT
>JBGAVB010000286.1:0-4031 GCA_044228345.1 Anaerolineae bacterium
GGATGGCCGTCCAGTCATTTTCTTTTGGCGTCAGCAGCGCTTTGGAGTGGGGGCATGGCAGGGGATGCGTGATGCGGTTGATCCGGGACGCCAGGCCTTATGGATCGCGGAAGGTGTGGATATTAGCTTCCAACAGGTTTTTGATGGGCACCACCTCTACAGCGTGGCCTGGTCGGCCGATCCTGGGGTGCATTTGATCAAGTGGGGGCAGCGCGTGCGCGCGGCCAGTCAGACCTGGGGACGCAAAATCTGGGTCGCCACCGTGATGCCGGGTTATAACGATACACGCACCGGCCGCGGTGATGCCTTCATTCGGCCGCGCGATGACGGCGCTTACTATGCCAAGACCTGGAATGGCGCGCTGGCAAGCGGCGCGGATTGGGTTATCATTACGTCATGGAATGAATGGCCCGAAGGGAGCTACATCGAGCCAAGTCAAGCCTATGGCAGTCGCTATCTGGATTTGACGCGCGATTGGGTCGCACGCTACAAGCGCGGGGAGGGCGCCGCGCCCGCGCCTGCGCCTGCGTCCACACCGCGACCGACCCCGACGCCTGCGCCCACACCTTCTTCGCCCCAGGCGGTGGTGCGCGGCGATGTGATCAATTTACGCCATGGGCCAGGCACTGAGTACCCGGTGTTGGAGCAGTTGGCCGCGGGGCGGCGTTTGCCCATCGTGGGCACAGCGCCCGCGCAGGCTGGCAGGGGTGCGTGGTGGCAGGTGTGCTGCACCACGGATCAGCGCGTTGGCTGGGTGGCCGCCCAGCTCGTCGACGCGCAAGGCCCGTTGGCGCAGGTTCCCGTTGTGTCGCCGCCGCCCGCGCCGACACCTGCGCCGCGCATACGCCCGTGGAATATTCCTCGCGATGCCATGACAAGTTCATGACAACCTGTGAGGATGGGCATGATGATGAGTCGTTGGAGGAGGAGAGGATGGAGAACCGTGTGAGCGCCGAGGCCGAATCTACAGGCCAGGATTCAAAAGGAATGGAAGCCGACATCTTGCGCATTTTGATCTCGCGCGAGGCCTTGCAGGCGCGTGTGGCTGAGTTGGGCGCGCAGATCAGCGCCGATTACGCGGGCCGCGACCTTTTTTTGGTTGCTGTGCTGAAGGGGAGCGTCGTGTTTCTGGCCGACCTGATGCGCGCGATCAGCATCCTGCATCGGATTGACTTCATGGCGACGTCGAGCTATGGCGCTTCGACCCAATCTACAGGGGTCGTGCAGATTCTAAAGGACCTGGAAGAGAGCATCGAAGGCCAGAATGTGCTGGTGGTTGAGGATATCATTGACAGTGGGCATACATTGGCCTATTTGCGGCGCTTACTGTTGGCCCGCAATCCGGCCTCCTTGCGCATCTGCTCGCTGCTTGACAAAAAGGAGCGCCGGGAATCGGACGTGCCGGTGGATTATGTCGGTTTTACGATTCCGAATGAGTTTGTCGTCGGGTATGGGCTTGATTTCAACGAAATGTACCGCAATCTGCCGTTCATCGGCGTATTGAAGCCGGAAAAATATCGCGCTTGAGTCTGGTTGGTTGTCTGCGCGGGTGCAAATGCCAGCACAGACAACCAACTCACGAGAGCGTTAGCCGCCCAAGCCGTAGAAGAAGTGAAGAATGGTGGCGACGCCCTGGCGAATCTGTGACAAGTTCATTTTCTCGTTAGGGCTGTGCAGGCCGTCATCAGGCAGGCCAAAGCCCATCATCAACGAAGCCATGCCGAATTTCTTCTGCAGCAGGGCCACAATCGGAATCGAGCCGCCTTCGCGCACGAAGAGCGGTTCGACGCCGTAGACAGCCTGGTAAGCCGCGCTGGCTACTTTCATGGCGGGATGATTGAGGTCCACGCTGGCGCCAGGGCCAGACTGGATCGGCTGGATCGCGACGCGCACAGTCGGCGGCGCCAACGATTGCAGATACGCGCTGAGCAGGCTGCAGATCTCCTCTGGGTCTTGATCTGCGACCAGCCGACAGGAGATCTTGGCGACCGCACGCGAGGGGAGCACCGTCTTGATGCCGTCGCCCGTGAAACCACCCGAAAAACCGTTGATTTCCAGCGTTGGCCGGCTGGAGGTGCGTTCGACAATGGTATAACCAGGCTCGCCCCAATCCGTGGGCGGTTGACCGGCTTCGGCCAGCCAGGCGGTGCGATCAAAGGGAAGCCTGGCCAGTGCGGCCCGATCTTCATCGGTCAGTGGGCGCACGCGGTCATAGAAATGCGGCACAGTCACATGACCATGGGCGTCGTGCAGCTGCGCTAACATGGCGCTCAGCGCCTGGATGGGGTTTTGCACTGCGCCGCCGAAGATGCCTGAGTGCAGATCCTTGTTTGGTCCAGTCACCTCAATGTGCAAGGCCATCAACCCGCGCACGCTGGTGATGATAACGGGACAATCCGGCGCCAACATGTGCGAATCGGAGATGAGGCAGACATCGGCCTGGAAGCGATCGTGATGGGCGTCGAACAACGCGTCCAGGCTCGGGCTGCCGATCTCCTCTTCGCCTTCGATGAGGAATTTGACGTTCAGCGGCAGGCGGCCGCCGGCGCGCAGGGTGGCCTCGACCGCCTTGACGTGGATGTAGAGCTGACCCTTGTCGTCGGCCGCGCCGCGGGCGATGAGATTGTCCCCTTGAATGGTTGGCTCAAAGGGGGGAGTGCGCCACAGTTCGATGGGATCGGCTGGCTGCACGTCGTAATGACCATAGCAAAGGACCGTGGGCTGGCCTGGCGCATGCAGCCAATCGGCATACACCACGGGATTGCGGCTGGTCTCTAGCACGTGCGCATGTTCGAGGCCGATCTCCTGCAAATAGGCGCTGACCCAGGCGGCTGCCCGTTCCACCTCCGGTTTAGCTGCCAGCACGGTACTAATACTTGGGATGCGCAGAAGTTCTTGCAGGCGCAGGAGTCGCTGCGGCTCACGCTGCTGAGCTGCAGCGAGCGCTTCAGTAATGGGCATAAGGCTTCCTCATCAAAGAAAATGATTGATGCGATTATCGCATAGGAAACAAGGCATGTCAAAACCAATGCCAAAATACGATTTGATCGGGCGTGCGCTTTGCGGTCTGGTCTTCGCGCTGGCTTTCGGTCTGTGGGCCAGCCCAGGGCTGAC
This sequence comes from Anaerolineae bacterium, assembly GCA_044228345.1. Classification (GTDB taxonomy): domain Bacteria; phylum Chloroflexota; class Anaerolineae; order SSC4; family Amarolineaceae; genus Amarolinea. Next base: position 3,115 of record JBGAVB010000286.1, read on the forward strand.
TGCATTCGCAGCCGATATCCGGGGTCAAGGCGCTGGGCAATCTGGCCCCACGGTGCACGTGGTGCAGGCCGGTGAGACCCTTAGCGCCATTGCGGCGCGTTATGGAGTCACGACGGCCGCTTTGGTCGAAGCAAACAAGCTGGAAAACCCTGATCGCCTGGCAATCGGCCAGCGCCTGGTTATCCCGTCGCAAGGTCTCCCTGACCCGGCCGTCAGCGTGCGGCCGCGCCTGCGCTACCTGGTTCAGCCCGCGGAGACATGGGATAGTCTGGCGAAAAAATTTCGCATAGCGAAATACCTATTAAAACAAGCAAATATGCCCATTCACAAAACATCACTAGAGCCTGGCGGCACGATCGAAGTTCCAGTGATGCTCGATTTTCCAGCATTGGGCGTAGAGCGGTTCGAAATCGTGCCTGCGCAGCCCCAACAGGGGGATGCAGCCGCGATGGTTGTGTCTGCCAGTCGCCCGTTGACGGTTGCTGCTCGTTACAGCGGGGAAGATCTGGCGCCGGTTAAAGGCGGGGCGGGGCATGTCTGGGCTTTATTCGGCATTCACCCATTTGCTGCGCCAGGCCTGACCTGGTTGGATGTAGATTTGGATGGCCTCGACCTGCCTGCCTGGCTGCGCTCTGAACCCGATGACCCGCATCTGCATCTGCGTTGGCCGGTGCCGGTGCAGCTGGGCCGCTTTGAGACTCAGCACCTGGTGCTGCCTGCGGACAAAGGCGACCTGCTCAACCCTACGCTTGTGGCGCGTGAACGCAACGCGTTGAACATCATCTGGCCGCAGCACGATTTGGCCCCGCAGTGGACAGAGGTGTTTACGCGGCCGCTAAGCAGCGAGTTTGAGGTCACGTCGCCCTTTGGAACGCGACGCAGTTACAACGGTGGGCCGGTGGCGAGTTTTCACGAGG
>JBGAVB010000287.1:0-4007 GCA_044228345.1 Anaerolineae bacterium
CCCTTCCCCCCCTCGACCCTCCACCCGTGACTTGGTCTCGAGGCGTCGCTCGAATGCGTGAATGGATGAATGCGCCCCCCCGGCCTCCTGTTGCCGTGCGGTCATTCGTGTCGGCCGTGACCAACGGCACCACGGCTTCCACATCCACATCGCAGAAGAGGGCGATTTTCTCGCGCAGGCTGTCTTCCACGGGATGATCGGAGCGACAGACAATGACATCGGGTTGGATGCCTATGCTGCGCAGTTCGCGCACGCTGTGCTGGGTCGGCTTGGTCTTCAATTCGCCCGAAGCAGCCACGAAAGGCATCCAGGTGACGTGGAGATACAGCGTTTTGTCGCGCCCCACGTCTTTGCGCATTTGGCGGATGGCCTCCAGGAACGGCAGCCCTTCGATGTCGCCCACGGTGCCGCCGACTTCAACAATGACAACCTGGGCCTCGCTCGCTTTGGCCACGGCGGCAATACGGCGCTTGATCTCGTTCGTCACGTGGGGAATCACCTGGATGGTGCCGCCGAGGTAATCGCCCCGCCGCTCGCGCCCGATAACCTCTGCATAAATCTGGCCCGAGGTGACGTTGCTGGCGCGGCTCAAGTTTTCGTCAATAAAGCGTTCGTAATGGCCCAAGTCCAGGTCGGTCTCCGCGCCGTCTTCGGTGACAAAAACCTCGCCGTGTTGATAGGGTGACATAGTGCCCGGATCCACATTCAGGTAGGGATCCAGTTTTTGGATTGAAACCGTCACCCCGCGACTCTTCAGCAGCCGTCCCAATGCGGCGGCGGTGACGCCTTTGCCCAATGAGCTGACAACGCCGCCGGTCACAAAGATGTAGTTGGTCATGCAGTCTCTTCTCCTCCTCGATTCAGCCAGGGTAAGCGTGACAGTGGCCCTTACGGCGATCACAGCACCTGTGCAAACGAAAGAGACACGGGAGCAATTCCCCGTGTCTCTTGGCGACGTTGAAAAAATGGGCCGCTGCACAAACCCGTGTTCGTGGCCGCGCCCCCATCGTTTTGCGATGATTTGTTGTACTGAAGCCGTTTTGTCGCCAGGTCATGGCCCCCAGTATAGCGCAGAACCGTGAGATTTCCAAAGTCCACGCGGATTCAACAGCAGTTCCACTTGCAGCCTGGTTCTTAACCACAGGGATCACAAAGAACGCAGAGAGGTCACCGCTTTGCGCCTGATCTGCCCTTTCTTTGTGTTCTCTGTGTTCTTTGTGGTTGAAGCAGACGATCCAGGATTTGGCGCGTTCAGCAATCTGGGTTAGTATCTTACCAATTGACTTCTTGCACAAAAAGCAAGAAACCGCTAAGACGCGAAGGTCGCCAAGTTCTATCCAGTTTTCTTCGCGGTCTTTGCGCCTTTGCGGTTCCGTTTTCCTGTTTGGTTCCGGCTTGACTGGGTTAGGATAGGCAACTGGTTGTGAGCGACAACCCATCACGGCACCAAGAACCTAGAAATGAGCTTTTATGCCTTTCACCTGCGTGGCTCTCGATCTTGAGACAACTGGTCTTGACGCAGAACGCGATGCGATCATTGAGATTGGCTGCGTCAAGCTGGAAGACGGTCGCATTACCGACGAATGGTCAACCCTTGTCAACCCTGGGCGTCCCCTTCCCCTGGGCATCGTCCAGTTAACGGGCCTCACCGATGCCGATGTGGCTCCCGCCCCGCCCCTGGCGTTGGTGGGGCCAGCCCTCCTGCGCTTCGTTGGCAATCTCCCCATCGTCGGTCATAACATCGGCTTCGATCTGGGCTTCCTGGCGCAGTTCGACTTGTTCCGCGCCAACCTGGCCATTGACACCTTTGACCTGGCGACGGTGCTGCTGCCGCGCCAGGATCGCTACAACCTGGCTTCGCTGGCGGCTCGCTTCAACATCACCCTGACCGACGCCCATCGCGCCCTGGATGACGCCCGCGCCAGCCTGCGCCTCTTTCTCGCGTTAGTTGAGTACGGCAGCCGCCTGCCTGCGGCGCTGCTGAACGAGATGAGCCGCCTGGCGAGCCGCAGCGCCTGGGCTTTGCGCCCCATTTTCCACGAAATGGCTTCCCAGGCCGCAGTCGCGCCGCGGGCCGCGTCGTCCCAGGTGGCGCCGGGCCGGCTGCGTTGGACGGATGCCAGCGGCGATGCGTCGCTGCACCCCCGCCGCGTGCCCGCAGCGTTAGACATCGAAGCGTTGGCGGCCCTGTTGGCGCCCGGCGGCCAGCTAGCCTCTGCCTTCGTCGGTTATGAACACCGCCCCCAACAGGTGGACATGCTGCGGGGCGTGGCCGGCGCGTTCAATGCCGCGCACCATCTCCTGGTGGAGGCCGGCACCGGCACCGGCAAGTCCCTGGCCTATCTGCTGCCTGCGGCTACCTACGCAGTGCAGAACGACGCACGTGTCGTTGTCTCTACGAACACGATCAACCTGCAGGATCAATTGGTGGGCAAGGACATCCCCGCCTTGCAGCCGCTGCTGCCGACGCCGGCGCGCGTGGCCCTGCTCAAGGGACGCACCAACTACCTCTGCCCGCGGCGCTTCAACTATCTGCGCAGCCGCGGCGAGCTTAGCGACGATGAGATCCACCTGCTGGTCAAGCTGCTTGTCTGGCTGCAGTACACGCAGACCGGTGATCGTGACGAAGTGATGTTTACCACCCCTGGCGACCAGGCCGCCGGGTCGCGCGTCTGCGCCGAACGTGATTCGTGCAGCGCGGCTCAATGTCAGGCGCTGCCTGGCGGCCCCTGCTTCTTCCAGCAGGCGCGCAACCAGGCCGAAAGCGCGCACCTGATCGTGGTCAACCATGCGCTGCTCCTGGCCGACATGGCGGTCGAAAATCGTCTGCTGCCCGCGTATTCCCACCTGATCATAGATGAGGCGCACCACCTTGAAGCCGCCATCACCCAGCAGATGGGTTTCCAGGTGACAGCCGCGTCGTTTCTCACCCTGCTGAATGAACTGTATCCGGCCGGCGGCGGCCGTGGCGGCGGTTTGCTCCTCGCTGTGCGCGACCAGGTCAGCGGCGTGGCCTTCGGCAATCTCAGCCAGTTGTGGCTGCGGCTGCAGCGCGCGCAGGAGGCAGTCGCCATCTGCCGTCAACGCCTGCCCGATTTCCTGCGCACACTGCTGGCTTTTGTGGCGGAACAGTCGCAGGGTAACACCGCCTACGACCAGCGTGTGCGCCTGACTTCGAGCGCCCGCGCGCAACCGCTGTGGGATCGCGTCGAGATTCAATGGGATGACCTGGCGCTCCCCTGGCGCCAACTGCGTGAGCAGATCGAGCATCTACGCCAGGCGCTGGTCATCCTGGCGCAAGAAAGCCCGGCCGACTTCGACACGCTGGCGGCTGAACTCACCAGCGCCGCCCATCATCTGCGCGAAATGGACGAACAGGTCTCTGCGTTGATTGCACAACCGGACCAAAATGGCATCTACTGGTTGGAACTGGCCGCCGAAAGCGAGCGCGCCGATGTAGATCCACTCTTTCGCCTCTCCCTCCGCGCGGCGCCGCTGCAGGTGGGCGGACTGGTCGAGCAGTACCTGCTGCGCGACAAGGCGTCGGTCATCATGACGTCAGCCACGCTGCGCACAGCCGGCTCGTTTGATTATCTTGCGGAACGCCTGCACGCCTGGGATGTGCACACCCTGGCCGTCGGCTCCCCGTTCGACTACCAGGCGTCCACCCTCCTCTGTCTCCCCACCGACATCCCCGATCCCAATGCGCCCGGCTACCAGGCGGCCGTCGAGCGGGCGATTGTCGAGATTGGCCGCGCCACGAAAGGGCGCATGCTCGTGTTGTTCACCGCCTATAGTCAGCTCAAGCGCACGCGTGATGCCGTGGCGCCGCTGCTGGCCCTGAGCGACATCGTGGTGTTCGAGCAGGGCGGCGGCACGTCACGGCGGCAGTTGATGGAGAATTTCAAGAACACTGAACGCGCCGTGCTCCTGGGCACGCGCAGCTTCTGGGAGGGCGTGGATATCATGGGCGAAGCCTTGAGCTGCCTGGTCATCACGCGCTTGCC